>NZ_JRMM01000116.1:0-14612 GCF_000972905.1 Mycobacterium sp. UM_Kg27 | reverse complement strand
CGCGATCCTGGCCGCTGCGGCCCTGAGCGTCATCGGCAGCATCTCCGCGCACCGAACGCGGCTGCCGGCCGCCGCACTTGCGGACCTGCTCGCAGAGCTGTGCTGGTCGGTGCTCACCGTCGAGCTGCCGCCCGCGCCTTCGGGTCCGCCGCCGCCACGCCCGGAGCGGGGTCTGCCCAGCACGTCCAAACGTGAACGGCTGCTCGCCGAGGCCATCCGCATGTTCGGCCAGCGGGGCTTCTACGAAGTCAGCATCGAGGAGATCGCTACCGCCGCCGGACTCAACGGCTCCAGCGCCTATCGCTACTACCCGAGCAAGGCGGCCCTGCTGGCCGTCGCCTTTCATCGGGCCAGCGCCCGGGTGCTGATGGCCATCACCGATTCCCTCGCCGAATCGACCAGCCCGCGGCAGGCGGCCCTGCGCATCGCCGAGCGTTATACCGCGCTGGCGTTCGCCGCGCCCGAGCTGATCAATATCTATTTCGCCGAGTTCGCCAACCTGCCCGAACCCGACCGGGTTGAACTGCGCGGTCTGCAGCGGCAGAACGTCGACGAATGGGCCCACCTGGTGAGTCAGGTCGGCGCAGGCGACACCGAAGCGGTGTTCCGGGTCCACGCGGCCCTTGCTCTCGTCGTCGATATAGGACGCCTGGTTAACTTTGACGATCGAGACGAACAGCGCTCCCGGATCCATGCCCTGATGGCGGCCGTACTTTTCGGCACCGGCGGCCGGTGACTGCGGGCCGCCTCGCTGGCTACGATCGACCGATGAGCGCCGCAGCGTCAGGACAGCGAAGTGCCGTCACGGCTGCGCGAGGGCTGGCCGGGCTGCTGTTGGGCGCAGGGGCAGGACATTTCGTCTTCCCGCAGCCTTTCGACACGATCGTTCCGCCGGAGTTGCCGGGCAGCGCCCGCATGTACACGTATGTGTCGGGGGTCGCCGAGCTGGTCATCGGTGCCCTGCTGTTGTTCCCGCGCACCCGTCGCAGGGCCGGGCTGGCCGCGGCCGCCCTGTTCGTTGCGGTGTTCCCGGCGAATATTTACTCGGTCCGGTTGTTCTGGGCCAAACCCTGGATGAGGGCGGGGACGATCGCGCGCCTGCCGTTGCAGATTCCGATGATCGTCGCGGCGTTGCGGGTGTGGCGCGCCGGTTAGTCCGACCTGCGCCGGTGGATTCAGGAGGCATGGGTGGCCTACATCAAGGCGACCGAGCGCGAGGGGCAGATCGTTGCGGCCGCGATGCGGGTCCTCAGTGACGTCGGCGTTGCGGGTACGACGTTGCGCGGGGTTGCCGCTGAAGCCGGGATTCCGCTGGGCACGTTGCACTATGTGTTTCCGTGACTCGGTCGGTTGACCGACTTAGATTGTGGGGCGTGAAGTCAGACGACGCGGCGGTGGCCACCACGGTGGCCGTAGTGGGTGCGGGGATGTCCGGCTTGACGGCCGCCCGCGATCTGCACCGGGCCGGAATTGATGTCCTCGTTCTCGAGGCCGCAGGCCGACTCGGCGGACGGGCCATGACCGAGACGAGCGCCTTGGGGTCGCGAGTGGACCTCGGCGGTCAGTGGATCGGCCATGATCACCACCGAATCAAGGCGCTGGCTTCCGAATTGGGCGCCACGGAGTTTGCGATGCACACCGTGCCGTTGCCCATCGTGGTCGACGGATCGCGCCGGCTCCGCGTCGCGGGGCCGTCGATCCTGACGGCCCTTCTCGTTCTGGTCGGCGTCGAGGCCTGGTCCCGTATCGCCAAGACGCAACGGTGGAATGCCACGACGGTCGAGGCCTGGCTGCGCCGAGTGCCGGGGCGCGCTCGCCGGCTGCTCGAAGTGCTGGCCTACATCTCGTGGACCGCCGACCTGGATCGTTTCTCCGTTCACGCGATGGTGCAGGCCATCCGTCAGCAGGGCGGGCTACGAACCATGCTGGCGACGGCCGGGGGAGCTCAGGAGTCCTTGGTCGCCGAAGGGATCGGCTCGCTGATCGATGGCCTTGCCGCCGAACTCGGTCCGCGAGTGCGTCCGGGGCATCGAGTCACGTCCATCGCCCGCAGTGGCGGTGGCGTCACCATCCACACCACCGCAAGAGAAATCCGTGCCGCGAAAGTCATTGTCACGGTTCCGCTGCCGCTTACCGGACGTATCACCTACGACCCGCCGCTCCCGACCACCCGTACCGCGCTGGCGTCCGATACCTATATGGGCTCGGTGTACAAGGGCGTGGCAGTCTATCCGCGCCCGTTCTGGAGAGAGCGAGCCGGCGGCGAGTTCCTGTTTCTGGACAAACCCGGCCGGGCGGTGTTCGACACCGGCGCACCGGGCGGTCCAGGCCACCTGTGCGTGCTCGTGGGGGGACCCGAGGCGCGCGCGCTCGATCGGCTTGATGCTGTCGAGCGGCGCAACGCGGTGCTCGGTGCGCTGGCCCGCTACCTCGGTCCCGACGTTCTCGAACCGGCTAGCTGGCACGAAAAGGCCTGGCATCTGGATGAATACGTCGGTGGCGGTTACCTCGCGCTGCCGCTGCCCGGGAACAGTGCCGGAATCCCGCCGATCGACTGCACCCCGACCGACGATATTCATTGGGCGGGTACCGAGACGGCGCGCGACCACGCGGGCTACCTCGAGGGCGCCATCGAATCGGGCACCCGGGTGGCGCGTGAGGTGATCGAGGCGCTGTCGGTCTTCCAGTGACGCTCTGCCAGATCAGTTCTGGCGCTGGCCGTAGCGACGGCGGAACTTCTCGACCTGTCCCGCGGTGTCGACGATCCGGCTGTTGCCGGTCCAAAACGGGTGCGACGCCGCGCTGATCTCCACGATCACCAGCGGGTAGCTGCGAGTGCCCGTCGGGGTGGGCCACTCGATGGTGCGGTCGCTGGTCACGGTGGAGCGGGTCAGGATCGTCTCCCCGGTGGTGGCGTCCTGGAAGACGACGGGGTGGTAGTCGGGGTGGATGCCGGGTTTCATCGCTGATCTCCGTCTCGGGTGCGGTACAGGGAAATGTCTGCGGTGGCCGTTGGGGTTTCGTCGCACGGTTCCTGGTGGTGATCGCCGAACGGGTCGGGGTAGCCGGCCCACTGGTTCGGGCGGCGTAACTCGTCGTCGGTGAGCAGTGCGCCTGACAGGGCCTCGCGGATCTGCTCGGGGCGGGCGCCGCAGACCAGGATCACCAGCGAGGTGTGCCGATCGCCGTAGCGGTGGTCCCAGATCAGATCGGCGAACGCATGGCGTTCGGCGGACACTCGGGCGGCCTCCTCGGCCGTCATCGCGGCCAGCCACTTGCCCACCGCCGAGGTGTGTAATCCGCCGCCCGCCGACTCCAGCCAGATCGCCCGCTGCCCCCGGTTGGCCAACCACAGCCGCCCACGCGCCCGGATCACGCCGTCGAGCAGGGCATCGAGGGCCGCGTGCGGGCGCTGCGGGTGAAACGGTCGGCGGGCGTGGAATTCGATCAGCTCAACCGAGCCCTCGGCCCGTAGTGGCGGTTGACCGGCCAGCAGCGGGGCGTGCGGATCATCGCCGCGACCGCGGCGAGCGCCGTCGTCGAGGTGGGTCAGTGCCTGTTCAAGGCGATCGGTGCCGGCCGTGATGCGCGCCAGCGGAGCCAACCGGCGCAGCACGGCCAACGCAGTCGGGTCCGGGGCGTAAACCACCAGAGCGTCGGCGGATTCGGCCTGGCCGACCACCACTTGGGCGATGGTGCGCCCGTCGTCGAGTTCGTCGTCGCCGAGTGCTTGCGACAGCCACGCCGTGGCATCGAGACAGGTGACGACCGCGGCGATCGTCACATCGCGGCCGGCCGGGCCGTCGATGTATCCCGGTCCGACGCGGACCCGCACGTTGCGGATCGCCCAGCAGATGGGCTGCGGCTCCAACCAGTCGGGCAACTGGACGACGATGCGCTCAACGCCGGCCCGGCGGTGCAGTCGGCGCAACAGGACCAGCAGGTCGTTGCGCAGCGTGCAGGACACGCAGCCGTGCGCCAACTCCAGGGCTAGCGTCGTGGCATCGGCTGTCGTACTGGTGGTTTCCCGAACCACCACGTGACCATCCAGGCTGTAGGCCACGGTCACCGTGCCCGCCTTGACCTGCAAGGCGTTGGTCGCTGCGTCGGTGCCGTACTGCCCGGCCACCAGGATCACCGGAGTCCGCATCACCCTCCTATTGAAAATCATTGTCATTAAAGCCGTTCCCACGGTAGCCTCCAGCGCGTCGCTTGTCGACAATGATTTTCAATAAGGGTCGAAGGAGGGTTCCGTTGTCTGCACGCTGCCAAGTCACTGGCCGGGTGCCCGGATTCGGGAATGCGGTGTCGCACTCGCATCGCCGCACCCGGCGCCGCTGGTCGCCGAATATCCAGGTCAGGACTTACTATCTGCCGTCGCAGGACCGCCGGATCACGCTGCGGGTCAGCGCGAAGGGCATCAAGGTCATCGACCGGGACGGCATCGAGGCCGTGGTGGCCCGGCTGCGAAGCGCGGGGCAGCGGATCTGATGGCGCGCACCGACATTCGTCCCATCGTCAAGCTGAGCTCCACCGCGGGCACCGGCTACACCTACGTCACCCGCAAGAACCGGCGCAACGACCCCGACCGCCTGGTGTTGCGCAAGTACGACCCCGTCGTCCGTCGCCATGTCGACTTCCGGGAGGAGCGCTGAGTCATGGCCAAGAAATCCAAGATCGTGAAGAACGAGCAGCGCCGAGCGCTGGTGGCCCGCTACGCCGAGCGGCGCACCGAGCTCAAGGAAGTCATTCGTTCGACGTCGAGCAGCCCGCAGCAGCGATTGGCCGCCCAGCGCGCACTGGCTCGCCAACCGCGCGATGCCAGCCCGGTGCGGCTGCGCAACCGCGACAGTGCCGACGGGCGTCCCCGCGGCTACCTGCGCAAGTTCGGGCTGTCTCGGGTGCGGGTGCGCCAGCTTGCGCATGAGGGCCAGCTGCCCGGCGTCCGGAAGGCGAGCTGGTAGATGGCGATCAAACCCAAAGGGTCGCGGCGTGTTCCGCGGAGCACGGCCAGGTCCGCCAAGCCGAACCTGCTGGCCAAGCTGGGCGTGACGGCGGTCGACTACAAAGACACCGCCACGCTGCGCATCTTCATCTCCCCGCGCGGCAAGATCCGTTCACGTAGCGTCACCGGACTCACCGTTGGTCAACAACGCCAGGTCGCCTGCGCCATCAAGAACGCCCGGGAAATGGCGTTGCTGCCGTATCCGGGTGTCACCGCCGAGTGATCGATTGACGGTGCCGCTGATCAGCCGATGTGGAACACGACCTCCAGGGCCAAGAACCCGAAGACGAGCAGCCCGAGGATTCCGGCGAGCACCGGAAGGATAAGCACTGGGTCTTTCATGGGTCGAGACGTTATCCAGTTGTTGGTTGGAAAAAATCGCAAAGTGGTGCCGATCACTCGATCTCGGGACTTTGGTCCGTGATGGCCATCACGGACCAAAGTCCCTGCGGGGCTGACCTTCCGGAGAGTTTCACGACCCTTTCGGCGGGTCGGGGGCCAGGCTGCCGTCCGGGGCGATGTGGGCGAAGATCTGCTGCAGCAGGGTCACGATGTGCGGGTCGTCCACGGTGTAGATGTGGTGGCGCCCGTCACGCCGTGCGTTGATCAGCCCGGCCAGTCGCAGCTTGGTCAGGTGCTGGCTCATGGTGGCGACATTGACGCCGGCTCGCCGCGCCAGGGTTGTCACATCGTAGGCGTCCTGGGCGGCCAGCCACATCACATGTAGGCGTGCCGGGCTGCTGAGTAGCGCGAACGTGCTCGCGGCGGACGCGAGTTGGGGTGTGGTCGGTTCGTCGGGCCGGCTGGGTGAACTGATTTCTTCGGGCAGCCGTTCTTCATCTTTAGCCATGGCGGCATTCATTTTGTCCCAACTCCCATGGCGGGATTCGCCGAACGACACATTCCTATAGTTGCGCAATCGCCAAAGTGTCGCCAGAATTGGGCAGTTCACGCGGCACATTTGCCGCCCGGCGGGTGTCACCCAGATTCGCCGTCAGATCACAGGATTGGTTGCTGCCGAATTGATTCCGACATCACTGCTGCGCCCGGCCGCCCTGGGAATCCGTGCGGCGTCGGCCGTCGTCGGCGCGGCGGCCCGCAGCGCATCGGCCACCACCGAGGCGGTTGGGGCCATCACCACGGCCGGGCTGCAGGTCGCCGCGCTGCCAGTTCGGGAAGCCAGTCGGATGCTGTCCGGCGAATCCACCCGGGCGACCCTGACCCGCAGGTGCTGGCGCGGGGAGAACCGCGCCTGGATCGAGGTCCGTGGCTTGAGCGAATCCCCCGAACTCGGGCAGCGGGTGCTCGACACGCTTGTCGCCGAACCCGGTGTGGTGTCGGCGCGGCTGAACCGCCCGTTGTCTCGGGTCGTGGTGGAACTTGCAGCAGAGGGCGAGCAGGTTTCATTCAATGACCTGTGCCGCCTGATCTCTGAGGTCGAACGCGGCTACCGACGGTCTCAAGGCGCAACAGCTCCGAGCGGTGCCGCACCGGCTACCGTCCTGCCCGGCGACGGGTTGTTGCTGATGGCCCGGGGCGTGATGGTCGGCGTGAATGCCGCCGGACTGGCCATCGCGGTCGCTGGGCGTGCGCTGCGGTTGCCGCAGGCACCGATCACCGTCGACGCCGTCGCGGCGCTGGCGAACTACCAGCCGTGGCTGCGCCAGCAGCTCGCCGACCGAATCGGCCGGGGCCCGGCTGACACGGTGCTGTCGCTGATCTCCACCGGAGCGCGGATCGTCACCCTGTCGCCGGCCACGCTGGCAGTGGACTTGGCGTTGCAGGGTGTCAAGGCCGCCGAATCTCAGGCCGCGGCGCAGGCCTGGATCCGCCACGAGCCGCACCTGGCCCGGCACGCCGACCAGGCGCAGGTCCACGTCCCGTCGCGGCCGGTGCCCCTACCGGAGGGGGCGGTCGACCGGCACGGCCGGCGGGCCGGCTACGTCCAGTTGTTCGGTGCCGGCCTGGTGGCAGTGCTCACCCGCAACGTCACCACAGCCGCCACCGCAGCCGTGGTCTCCGGCCCGAAAGCCATGCGCACCACCACGGAATCGTTCGCGGCCACCCTGAGCCGGTCGTTGGTCGAGCAGCACGCGGCGCTGCCGTTGCGCCCGGAGGGCGTGCGCCGCCTCGATCGCGTCGACGCCGTTCTCATCGATCCGCGATTGCTCTGCTCCGCCAACGCGCGGCACCCGCTGGCCTCGGCGCTGTTGGCCGAGGCGCGGGCGTCCGGCGCGGAACTGGTCACCCTCGACGTCGAGGCCCTGGGGGAACTGCGTCCCGCCTTCGACGAACTGGCACCGGTCGATATCGCCGCCGACGACGCTCAACTCGACGAGGCGCTGGCCACCGCACTGGCGGCACGTCAGCGAGACGGCCGCACCGTCGCGGTGCTGACGTCCACCGGCGCGCAGGCACTCGCCTGCGCCGACGTGGGCCTGGGGATCCTGCCCGACGACACGGAGACGGCACCGCCGTGGGAAGCGGATCTGCTGCTGGCCGACCTGGCCGGCGCCTGGCGGGTGCTGCACGCGATACCGGCGGCGCGCGCCGCCGCGCAGCGCGGCATCTCGCTGTCCACCGGCGCATCGACGATCGGTGCGCTGCTGATGGTTCCGGGGGTGCGGGCGGGCCGGGGAAGAGGAGGCCCGGGGCCGGTCACCGCCGGGGCGGCCTCCGGATTGCTCTCGGGATACCTGCTGGCTCGCCAGGTGGCGCGGACGCCGGCGCCGCGGCCCGCACCGGCCTACGAGTGGCATGCGATGTCGCTCGATGAGGTCCGCGCGATCCTGCCGGTTCCCGACGTCGCCTGCGCCGCCGCCGAACTCGACGCGGCGCCGCCGCACATGGCCTGGCAGTTCATCAAGGCGGTGCGCGCCGAACTGTCGGATCCGCTGATGCCGGTGCTGGCACTCAGCTCGGTG
Organism: Mycobacterium sp. UM_Kg27; assembly: GCF_000972905.1. Lineage (NCBI taxonomy): Bacteria > Bacillati > Actinomycetota > Actinomycetes > Mycobacteriales > Mycobacteriaceae > Mycobacterium > Mycobacterium sp. UM_Kg27. Next base: position 6,683 of record NZ_JRMM01000116.1, on the reverse strand, counting down.
GCCACCGCAATGCTGGGCTCGCCGGTAGATGCGTTGATGGTCAGCACGGTGCTGATCGGCAACTGCATGCTCGCGGCCGCCCAGCAACTGCAGGCCGAGAACCGGCTGAACCGGCTGCTGGCCCAACAGACCCCGCCGGCCCGCACCGTCGAGCCGGGCACCGGCCGCTACGCCGAGATCGTCGCGGACCGCCTGATCCCCGGCGCCGTGATCGAGATCCGCAGCAACGAGGTCGTGCCCGCTGACGCGCGGCTGATCGAGGCCACCGACCTCGAGGTCGACGAATCCTCGCTCACCGGCGAATCACTGTCGGTGGACAAGCAGACCGCGGCTACACCCGGTGCCGAACTGGCCGAACGGCGCTGCATGCTTTACGCCGGCACGACAGTCGTCGCCGGCACCGCACGGGCCGTGGTGACCGCGGTCGGCGCCGACACCCAGGCCCGTCGTGCCGCCGAGCTGGCCGCCGGGGATCTGCCGGTAGTCGGCCTGCAGCATCAACTCAGTCAGTTGATGAGTCGTGCGTTCCCGGCCAGCGCCGGCGGCGGGCTGATGGTCGGCCTGCTGGGGATGCTGCGCGGCGGTGGGCTGCGCCTGGCCCTGGGCAACGCGATCGCGGTCGCTGTGGCGGCGGTCCCCGAGGGCATGCCGCTGATGGCGACGCTGGCCCAACATGCCTCGGCCCAACGCCTGACCGATTCCGGTGCGCTGGTGCGCATTCCCCGCTCGGTGGAGGCCCTGGGCCGGGTCGAGGTGGTGTGCTTCGACAAGACTGGAACGCTCAGTGAGAACCGGCTGCGGGTCACCCGGGTCTACCCGGTCGCCGGTCACGCGCACGACGACGTGCTGCGGTGCGCGGCCAACGCTGCGCCGGCACCCGAGGGTGACCCGCACGCGCATGCCACCGACCAGGCCGTCACCGAGGCGGCCGCTGCAATATCCGATGGCGGGGCCGCGCTGTGGACCACGACGGACGCCCACCTGCCGTTCCGCTCCGGCCGGGCGTTCTCGGCGTCGGTGTTGGGCACGCAGCTGATGATCAAGGGGGCTCCGGAAGTGGTGCTGGCCGCCTGCACCGACCTTGGCCCCGACAGCGACGCGCCGGTCGCCGAACTGGCAGCCGGCGGGCTGCGGGTGATCGCGGTGGCGCAGCGCCGGCTCACTGCCGCCCAGGTGAAGTCCCTCGCCGACGACCCGGACGCCCTCGCCGCGTTGTGCCAGTCCGGGCTGACACTCACCGGCTTCCTCGGCATCTCCGACACCCCGCGAGCCGAAGCGCCACAACTACTGGCCGACCTGGCGGACCGCGGCGTCGGAATTCGGCTGATCACCGGTGACCACCCTGTCACCGCCACCGCGATCGCCGCCGAACTCGGAGTGCCGGTCAGCGCAGAGCAAGTCATCACCGGAGCGGAGTGGAACGCGCTGTCGCGCAAGGACCAGGAACGTGCCGTCGGAGAGCGGGTGATCTTCGCCCGGATGTCCCCGGAGAACAAGGTGCAGGTCGTACAGACCCTCGAACGCAGCGGACGGGTCTGCGCCATGGTCGGCGACGGCGCCAACGACGCGGCCGCGATCCGGGCCGCCAGTGTGGGTCTCGGTGTCGTCGCGCGCGGCAGCGACTCGGCGCACCTCACCGCCGACATCGTGCTGACCGACGGGCGCATCGGCGCCCTCACCGATGCCATCGACGAGGGTCAACGACTGTGGCGCGGCGTGCAGCTGGCGGTGACCGGCCTGCTCGGCGGCAACGTCGGCGAGGTGATCTTCGGTGTCATCGGCACCGCACTGTCGGGGACCTCGCCGCTGAACAACCGCCAGCTGCTGCTGATGAACATGCTGACCGACGCGCTGCCGGCCACCGCGGTCGCGGTCAGCACCCCAGCCGGCTCCTCGCATCGGGTGGTGCAAGGCATCGACGAACGCAGCCTGATGCGCGCCGTTGCGGTCCGCGGGGCGATCACCGGGGCCGCGGCCAGCGCCGCGTGGGGGATGGCGAGCCTTCTTCCGGTACCGGGCCGCGCGCAACGTGCCGCCACCGTCGCATTGATCACCCTGGTCAGCACCGAGCTTGCCCAGACCCTGGTCGACTCCCACGCGCCGTTGGTATGGCTTACCGCCGCCGGATCTTTCGCGGCGTTTGCGGCGATGATCAGCCTGCCCGGCATCAGCCAGCTGCTGGGTTGTGTCCCAGTGGGTCCGCTGGGCTGGTCGCAGGCCCTGGGCGCCACCGGCGCCGCCGTCCTGGCGATCGCCGCGGCTCCGCACGTGCTGCGCGCCGGGCGGCGCGAAGCATCGCAGCTCGGCACCGAGACCGCGCCAGGCCCGCTGGCCACCGTGCAGGTGCTGCGACCCGCAGGCACCGAGGTCTCCCCGGTGGCGACCGTCGGTGGGGCTACGGTGAGAATCAGCCGTACCAACTGACCAGCGGAGGCGTGGCATGCACCCATTCCGGCAAGCCGTCGAGGCCCGTGATGCCGCGGCCATCGAGGCGCTGCTGTCCGACAATGTCGTGTTCACCAGTCCGGTGGCGTTCAAGCCCTACCCGGGCAAGCCGATCACCGCGGCCATCCTGCGCGCGGTGATGCGCGTCTTCTCCGACTTCCACTACGTGCGCGAGATCGCTGACCCGTCGGGGCGCGACCATGCGCTGATCTTCGAAGCGTCGGTGGACGGCAAAAGGATCACCGGTTGCGACTTCCTGCACATCGACGATGACGGCAAGATCGACGACTTCGTGGTGATGGTCCGGCCGCTGTCGGCGGCTACCGCGCTGGCCGAAGCCATGGCGCAGCAGTTCGAGCAGATCACCCGGGAGGCCGCCGCGCATGGACCCGACGGTTCCGCGTAACCGGAACTGATCGCGGAGCTCCCCGGTGCATGAGCAGGCACCCATAGTCGCGGCGGTCGCCGTAGGTGGCGCCATCGGTGCCAGCGCGCGTTACGCCGTCGCGCTGGCCCTGCCCACCCCCGCCGGTGGATTTCCTTGGGCCACACTGGCAACCAACGTGAGCGGGTGTGCGCTGATGGGCGTGCTGATGGTGGCGATCACCGAGCTGTGGGTCGGACATCGCCTGCTGCGTCCGCTGTTGGGCACCGGCGTGCTGGGTGGCTACACCACGTTCTCCACCTTCGCCGGCGACGTCGACACCCTGATCGCCGACGGGCAACCCGCCCGGGCGCTGGTCTACCTGCTCACCACGCCGGTGGCAGTGTTGATCGCGACCTGGACCGCCGCGAGCCTCACCCGCCGTCTGATCACCAGGAGGACAGCATGAGCGAACTCAACGGACGCGCACTGCGTTTGACGGTATTCCTCGGAGAGAGCGACACCTGGCATCGCAAGCCGGTGTTCAGCGAGATCGTGCACCGGGCCCGGCGTGCCGGTCTGGCCGGCGCGACGGTGTTTCGCGGCATCGAGGGCTACGGCGCGTCCTCGGCCATCCACACCACCCGGCTGTTGTCGATGTCAGAAGACCTGCCGGTCTCGGTCATCATCGTCGACGCACCCGAGCGGGTCCGGGCTTTCCTGCCGGAGCTGGACGAGTTGGTCACCGAGGGACTGATCCTGCTGGACGAGGTCGAGGTCGTTCGGCATGTCGGGCGATCCCCCGCCGGCCAATGACCTGGTTGCTGGTCATGGCCGGCGCCGTCGTGGGGGCGCCGCTGCGGTACCTGACCGACCGGTTTGTGCAAGCCCGCCACGATTCCACCTTCCCGTGGGGCACGCTGGCCGCGAACCTGCTCGGCAGCCTTATGTTGGGCGTGCTCGTCGGCGCGGCCGATCAACGGCTGCACCTGCTGATCGGCACCGGTCTGTGCGGTGCTTTGACCACCTACTCGACCCTCTCCTACGAAACGCTGCAGTTGGCCGGCGTCGGTGCGCGGCTGTATGCGCTGGCCAATCTGGTGCTTACCGTGACCGGCGGGCTGAGCGCCTATTACGTCGGCAATTTCGCGGCACAAGCGATTTGGGCCTGACTGTTCCGCGGGCTGGCCGACGCTGCGCAACTGCTTCCAGGATGAGGTGCCACAATCGAGCCCGACAGTGTCCGGTGGCATCCGCCCAGTCCATCCAGGAGTAGCCATGTCGTTCTCGGTAGAGCTCAGCGATGACGTGATCGAGGTGCGCGACTGGGTGCACCAGTTCGCCGCTGACGTGGTCCGGCCGGCCGCCGCCGAATGGGACGAGCGGGAAGAGACGCCGTGGCCGATCATCCAGGAGGCCGCCAAGATCGGCCTGTACTCACCGGAACTGTTCGCCACCCAGGCCGCCGAACCCAGCGGCATCGGCATGCTGACGGTGTTCGAGGAACTGTTCTGGGGTGACGCCGGCATCGCGCTGTCGATTCTGGGCACCGGACTTGCCGCCGCAGCCCTGGCGGGCAACGGAACTCCCGAACAGCTGGGCCAGTGGCTGCCCGAGATGTTCGGCACCGCCGAGGAACCCAAGCTCGGGGCGTTCTGCTCCTCGGAACCCGACGCCGGTTCCGACGTCGGTGCGATCCGCACCCGTGCCCGCTTCGATGAGGCCACCCGCGAATGGGTGCTCAACGGCACCAAGACCTGGGCCACCAACGGCGGCATCGCCAACGTGCACATCGTCGTCGCCTCGGTCTATCCCGAACTCGGCTCGCGCGGACAGACCAGCTTCGTGATCCCGCCCGGCACCCCGGGCCTGGCGCAGGGACAGAAGTTCAAGAAGCACGGCATCCGGGCGTCGCACACCGCCGAGATCGTCCTGGACAATGTCCGACTGCCCGAGGAGATGATCCTCGGTGGCCGGGAGAAGTTCGAGGAACGGGTTGCCCGGGTCAAGTCCGGCGCCTCTGCCGGAGGACAGGCCGCGATGAAGACCTTTGAGCGCACCCGCCCGACCGTCGGTGCGATGGCGGTCGGCGTGGCCCGCGCCGCCTACGAGTACGCCCTCGAATACGCCTGCCAGCGTGAGCAGTTCGGTCGCAAGATCGGCGAGTTCCAGGCGGTGGCGTTCAAGTTGGCGGACATGAAGAGCCGCATCGACGCCGCCAGGCTCATGGTGTGGCGCGCGGGCTGGATGGGACGCAACAATAAAGCCTTCGACAACGCCGAGGGCTCGATGGCCAAGTTGTTCGCCAGCGAGACGGCCGTCTACGTCACCGACGAGGCGATCCAGATCCTCGGCGGCAACGGCTACACCCGCGACTACCCGGTCGAGCGCATGCACCGCGATGCCAAGATCTTCACCATCTTCGAGGGCACCAGTGAGATCCAGCGGCTGGTCATCGCCCGGGCGCTGACGGGATTGCCGCTGCGCTAACCGGCTGTTTTCCCGTTGTCGGTCAGGTAGACCGCGCCGTGCACCGCTGCGGCGGCGTCACTGGCCAAAAAGGCGATCACCTCCGCGACGTCGCCCGGGGCGCTCATCCCGCGCGGCGAGGCCACCCGCATGATCAGGTTGACGTCGGCGCCCTCGGGAAGCTGGAAATTGGTCACCTGCGGGGTCAGCATGCCGCCGGGGCACACCGCGTTGACTCGTAGCTTCTCCGCGGTGAACTCCACGGCCAATGCCCGGGTGAGCCCGACGAGTCCGTGCTTGGCCGCGCAGTAGCCCGCCGAGTACGCCTGCCCCTCCACCCCGGCGATCGAGGCGACGTTGACGATATTGCCGGCGGTCTCCAGCAGGTGCGGCAGCGCCGCGCGGCACAGGAAGAACGGCCCGTTGAGGTTGACCGCCAGATCGTGGGCCCACTCGTCGTCGGTGACGGACAGCGTGTGGCGCATCTGATGGGCGCCGGCGACGTTGACCAGAACATCGAGCCGGCCGAACTGGGCGACGCATTGCTCGACCGCCGCCGCGCACGCCGTCGCGGTGCTGATGTCGGTGGGGGCGTACTGCCCGCCGGGAACGTCGGCGAACACCGTGGCCAGTCGCTCGGCGTCGCGCGCCAACCCGAACACCGTCGCACCGCGCCGGGCGAACAGTTGCGCGGTCGCCGCGCCCAGGCCCGACGACGCGCCGGTCACCAGCGCCACTTTGCCTGACAGATCGGTCATTTCGACTCTCCGCATCACCCAGTCGACCGGCACTGGTGCGCAGCCGTCTACCGTCCAGTTATGGCTTCAGTATCAGTGATCACCGGGGGCGCGGGCGGTATGGGGCTGGCGACGGCCAAGATCCTGGGCCGAGACCACACCCTGGTGCTGTGCGATGTCCGGCCCGAGCGGCTCGACGCGGCGCAGGCCGCCCTTGAGCAGCTCGGCATCGCCGCGACCGCCGTCAACTGCGATGTCACCGACCGTGGTGCGGTGACCCGGCTGTTCGACACCGCTGCCGGTCTCGGGACGCTGGCGTCGGTGATCCACACTGCGGGGGTCAGCCCGAGCATGGGCGACGCCGAATTCGTCATGCGGATCAACGCGTTCGGCACCGTCGTGGTCAACGAGGTGTTCTACGACGTCGCGCCCGAGGGCGCGGTGATCGTCAACGTCGCCTCGATGGCCGCGCAACTGCTGCCGGACAAGGCATACCCCACAGCGAAGTTCCCGCTGGCGTACAGCGACGGCGACGCCTTCGTGGCCGCGATGACGGCGTATTGCAACAACGCACCCGAGCAGATGCGTTCAGGCTTCTCCTACACCGTCAGTAAGGCCTTCGTGAAGTGGTACTGCGCTTCGCAGGCCGAGCGCTGTCTCTTATACAC
>NZ_JRMM01000115.1:0-14647 GCF_000972905.1 Mycobacterium sp. UM_Kg27 | reverse complement strand
TGTATAAGAGACAGAGATCATGGAGCTGCTCGACATCCCGGCGGGTCCGCAGGTGGGCCGCGCATGGAGCTATCTCAAGGAGCTGCGCCTGGAGCGCGGCCCGTTGACGCGCGAGGAGGCGACGGCCGAGTTGCTGTCGTGGTGGCAGACGCAGGGGAACCGATAGTCGGAGCACCGCGTCTGAGCAGGTATGGATTACTGCCTGGGCGACGGTGATGGGGCGGCCACGATGTGGACCGGCACTCCCGACTTGGATCTTGACGGGGACGGTTTGGCAGATGCCATCAGTCTCGACTTCGACGGCGACGGACTGCGTGACGACGCGCTGGTGGATCTCGACGGGGACGGGATAGCTGACCACCTGCTGCTCGACCTCGACGACGACGGCACCGCGGAGGCCGCTTTCATCGATGACGGCTCGGGCACCTGGGGGCACGGCACCATGGCGGGCTCAGCGGATCGATCGGGTGGGCTGCGTTGGGTGGGGCTCGACAACGTCGAGCACACCGGCGGTCCCCTGGTGGATTTCGACGGCGACGGACGGGTCAATGACCGGCTGCTGGATTCCGATGGTGACGGGCGGGCCGACCGGGTGCTGATCGGCAATGACGGGGGCGGCTTTGGCGCCGCCTACGTCGACACCGACGGTGACGGGCGGTGGAACGTCAAGCTCACCGACGCCGATGGTGACGGTGCCGCCGATGGCGCCACCGCGTTGTGAATTGCCGAGCACCGCGGGGTATCCGAGAGCGGTGATTCCAGAAATACTGAACGCGGCGACAACTTCGCCCCGGGTATGCCGACCCACGGGGGGAGGGCAGCGATGAAGAAGATGCGGGTGGGCGCCCTTCTGGGGGCGCCGCTGGTGGCCGCTCCGACGTTGATCGGAGCGGCGAGCGGCGCGGCGACGGTCCCGGACACCGATCACCAGATCCTTCAGTACGGCCTGGCCGCCGAAGCCCTGGTCATGATTCCGGCGATGAACCAGGACTGGCTCGACCTGAGCAAGGAGCTGTACCTGGTGCCGAACGGATTCGCCCCCGACGGCACGGCGACGTTCCTTCAGGTGCCGGAGACCAATGACCTGAACGCGAGCATCAGCGGAGCCACCCAAATTCTGGTCGAGGCGATCGCGCAGCGGTGGAACGACGGCGAGTTCGGTTCCACAGACCCGCTGTACGTTTTCGGATATTCGCAGGCTGACGTCGCAGCCGGGCTGGCGGCAGAACAACTCCACGCGCAGTATCCCGACATGCCTTTGGATGCACTGCATTTCGTGTTGGTGGGCGACAGTGCCGCGGAGGGCGGATTCCTGAGCGGATTCATGCCGACGCTGCTGCAATGGATACCGGAGTCATGGCACGCCGACGTGATCGACATGGTCTATCAGTTCGCCGAGATGATGCACGTCGACTCGGTCATCGGCTTGGTGACCCCGAGCGATCTGTACACGACGGACGTCTACTCGCTGTCCAGCGACGGGTTCGCGAACTGGGATAACGGCCGGCAGATGGCCGGCATGTTCAGCGACCACCTCGCATACCTGGGCCTGACGCCGACCGAGATCGCGGGTGCGACCGAGGACGTGATCGGCAACACGACCTACCACATGATCGACTCCGCCGACGTGAACATGTTCCAGGCGCTGCTGAATTCGCTCGAAATGATCATCGGCGGAGTACTGGCCTGGTTCTGAGCCGCGCTCAGCGCCCCCGGCGGAGCTGGTGCGGCCGGGTCTCGCTTCGCGCTGGCGCGCTCAGCGCCCCCGGCGGAGCTGATGCGGCCGGGTCTCGCTTCGCGCTGGCGCGCTCAGCGCCCCCGGCCGGGCGGTCCGGCGAAGGCTTGGGCGATCTCCAACCAGCGCTGCGCGTCGCCGCCGTGGGCCACGACGTCAAGGTCAGCCAGCGCACGCCGCTGCGTGACCAAAAAGCAGAAGTCCTCGGCGGTTGCGGTCACCCGCTGCTCGGCGTTCACCGGACCCCATGCCCACACACCGCCCCCGGGAGCGTGTAGTTCCACGTGAAACGGTTCGGCCGGCGGGGTCAGGTTGTGCACGGTAAACGCGAAGTCGCGGGTCCGCACACCCAAATGCGCGATCGACCGCAACCGTGCCGTGGGTCGGCGGCGCACCCCGAGTGCATCGGCCACGTCCAGGCCGTGCGCCCAGGTCTCCATCAGCCGAGCGGTGGCCATCGAAGCGGCGCCCATCGGCGGGCCGAACCAGGGCAGCTTGCGTCCGTCAGCCACACCGAGTAGCTCCTCGTGCAGCTGCGCGCGGGTGGAGCGCCAGTCCGCCAGCAGCTCGGCCGGCGGCAGCTGGGCCAGCTCGGCGGCACCGGCGTCGACGAATCCGGCCGGATCCTTCATCGCCTCGGCGAGGGTGGCAGCAAAACCCGCCTCATCGACGATCGCGGTCAACGCCACCCGGTCGGTCCAGAGCAGATGCCCGATCTGATGAGCGATCGACCAGCCGGTCGCCGGTGTGGGCGTGCCCCACTGACTGTCGGCGAGCGCGGCTACCAGGGCGTCGAGCTCGTCGCTTTCGGCAATCAGATCCGCGACGATCGATTCAGTTTCGGCCATGTTCGTACTTTAAGCCCACCGGTTCGCGGCGCCGCCCGATGAACGCGTGACCGGCCAACCCGACCAGGTACAGCAGGGTGCCGGCCACGATCAGCGACGGCGCCTGCCCGTCGGGGGGAATCACCGCCGCGGCGCCGGCCACAGCGAGGATGAACGACACCCAGAACAGCGAATCCTGTACCGCAAAGACATGTCCGCGCAGGGCGTCGTCGACGTCGATCTGCATAGCGGTGTCGGCACAGAGCTTGACCACCTGCCCGGCGACTCCGAGCAGGAATCCGCACAACACCAGCACCGGCAGGTACAGCCCGACGGCGGCCAGTTGGATGACCGCAGCCGCCGCCAGGGCGCCGTTGGTGGTGGCGTAGCGGCCCCAGCGGTGCACCGCCGGCGGGGTCAGCGCCGTGGCCAGAAATGACCCGGCGCCGGCCGAGGCGACGAACAACGCCGTGGTGCCCAGGCCAGACACCGTGTGTTCCCCGACGTGCCGGACCAGCACCAGCACCACCAACGTGTTGATGCCGAAGGCCATCCGGTGCGCGGCCAGTCCGGACAGGGTGGCGGCCACGGTGGGCCGGTCGCGCACCGTCCGGATGCCGTGCATCCAGCCCGTCGTCACCGCGTACAGCACCGAGCCGTGGATTGCCCGCTTGGTGTCGTCGGGACCGAGCACGTGGGCTTCGAAGCGCAGCGAGAGCACCAGGGCGATGGCGACGGGGATGGCTACGGCCGCGATGATCGACGCCGCTCCGCGGTCGTCGGAACCGATCAGCCAACGCGGTAGCAGCATGAAGTTGGCGCCCAAGAAGGCGGCGACCGCACCGGTCGCGATCGCCACGGCATTCATCGTCACGACCTGCTCGCGCGGCACCACGTGTGGCAGCGCCGCGGACAGCCCGGAGGCGATGAACCGGGTGAATCCGTTGGCGATCAGTGCCGCGCACAGCACCGGCAGGTCACCGGCACCGACAGCCAGCAGCACGGCGATCCCGAGCACCAGCACCAGTCGGGCGAGGTTGGCCATCACCATCACCTGGCGGCGGTCCCAGCGGTCCAGCAGGGCGCCGGCGAACGGCCCCAGCACCGAATACGGCAAAAACAGCACGGCGAAAGCACCCGCGATCGCCCACGGCGAGGCGGCTCGGTCCGGGTTGAACAGCAACGCTCCGGCCAGTCCGGCTTGGAACAGGCCGTCGCCGAATTGGCTGGCGGCCCGCAGTTCCAGCAGTCTGCGGAACTCGGGCAGGCCGCGCGTCGACCGCCACAGTGACGCGGGTGCGCGGTTGTCCACCACAGAACCTCTTCCAGCCTCGGGCGGCGGCGCGGCACCGGCCCCAAACCAGCCTACAAATATCGCGGGCCGGCCGATGTTCGGCACAGCTCAACACGAATGACGGCGGCGGGTGCCATGATGGAAAAATGGCCCAACCCGAAGACCCCGAGGACTATGTCGCGCCCGCTGCGCATCGGGTACGGGCCGGCACGCTGCTGTTGGCCAACACCGATCTGCTCGAACCCACCTTTCGCCGCACCGTGATCTATGTGGTCGAGCACAACGACGGTGGAACCCTGGGCGTGGTGCTCAACCGGCCCAGTGAGACCGCTGTCTACAACGTGCTCCCGCAGTGGTCGGAGCTGGCCGCCAAACCCAAGACGATGTTCATCGGCGGGCCGGTGAAACGCGATGCCGCGCTGTGCGTCGGGCTGTTGCGGGTCGGCACCGAGCCACACGGATTGCCCGGTCTGCGGCACATCGACGGCCGACTCGTGATGGTCGACCTCGATGCGGACCCCGAGACCATCGCGCCGCACGTCGAGGGTGTGCGAATCTTCGCCGGTTATGCCGGTTGGACCATCGGCCAGCTCGAGGGCGAGATCGAGCGCGATGACTGGATCGTGCTGTCGGCGCTGCCGTCAGATGTGATGGTCCCCCCGCGAGTCGACCTGTGGGGACGAGCGCTGCGCCGGCAGCCCTGGCCCACGGCGCTGTTGGCCACCCACCCGATCGACATCAGCCGCAACTGAGTCGGCGGCCGACGCCGACGGAGGCGCCTTACCCGCAACCGCAGCCGCTGCCGCACCCGGGCGCCGGCTCCGGCGGCGCGGGCTCTCCGCAGCCGCAGCCGGCTCCGCAACCCGCCTCCTCGACGGGCGCACTGTCTCCGCAACAGCCTGACCCGCAACAGCCGACGTCGGCCGCTGCGTGGGCCTGAGCCGACAGGCGTGCCGCGTAGCGGGCGCCCTGCCAGGTCCCAGCGGCCAGCGTGGCGAGTGCCCCGGTGATCGAGATGATCAACGCCAGCAGCGCCATCGACGACGGGCCGGCCAGCACCAGCACACCGCCCGCACCCAGGATCACGCCGACGGCGAGCTGGGCGGGCGCGACCGCCCGCAATACCAGTTGTTCGGGGTCACCGGTGAGCGGGCGCACCAGCGTTCGGACTCCGAACACCAGCGACACCACCGCCGCAACCAGGCACAAGACACCCATGATCAGCATGGGTCCACCATACGAGCCGGGCGGTTAGCCCGTGGTGCCCACCTGGTGGCGGATGACGCCGGACTCCACCGGAGGGCGGGGAACGTCGAGCGGCGGCGGCGCGGTGCCCACCTGGTGGCGCACCGTGCCCGATTGCACCGGACCGCTGGGGGCCGGGGGCGGCGGGTTGGTACCGGGACGCTCGACCCGGAATCCGTTGACGATGCCGTCGGTCGCCGGAGCCGTGCCGATCGCGCGACCGGCGCCGGTGGTCACGGTCAGCGACACCAGGTAGGCGGTGTCGTCTGTCGGCACGATCACGTGGCGCCGTGAGGTGTTCAGCGTCATGTCGGCGTCGCGGTAGGTCCCCTCGATGATCGACGAGGGAAACCCGTTGAAGTCGTCCAGGGAGGCGTTGGTGGTCTGCCAGGCCATCAGTGTCTGGCTGTCGACGAACCCGTGCGTGATCGCTTCCTTCGGGTCGAACTGCCCGTCCAGCCGGTAGACCACGACCTGGGCGTTGGGGGTGTAAAGCGACCCGCTGCGCCGGTCGGCGATCACGGCGAACGCGTCGGGGACGTTGGGGTCGGGCACGTGGGACCAGCCCGCCGGCATCGGCAAGGTGATGTTGAACGCGTTGAACCCGGCGGGCTGTTGCGGTTGCAACTGCACCTTCTTGGCCGCGAAGTAGTCGCGCAGGGTGCCCGAGGTCGCCGGTATGAGGCCGTTCGGCGGCGCGATGGCAGCCGGGGCGCCTGGCACCACCGCGGGCGGCGGGATCGCCGGCGCCGGAGCCATCGGGCGCGGCGCTGACGCGAGCGGCCCGGTCACCGGTGCCGCTGCCGGCTGGGCGGCGGGGCCGTAGGGATTCGGCTGTGCCGGGACCAGCGGATCAGCGGCCACGGCGGGGATACCGGCCAAGCCCGCCGCCATGACAGCGGCGCAGCCGAAGAGGAGTCGCCAGCGGTGCGCGGTGTTCGTCATCTCCAGGGTCCTTCCGGGGCGGGCCGGGCAGCGATGCCCTGGCCGTGAAATGACGGTAGCCACGCGCCAACAGCATCGCCAGGGCCGCAACCGACCTGGAACTAAGCCCTCACCGGGTCGCAATCCAACTGATACCAAGCTGTGGCGATCGGACCGAAAAACACCGCCGTTTACCCTGTTGAGGTGAACGAAGCCCCGACCACCCAGGGATCCAGCGACCAGGCACCCCGGCACCGCTACACCGCGACGCTGGCCGGGCGTATCGAAGACACCTGGCAGCACCACTGGGAGCAGGCAGGGACCTTCAACGTCGCCAACCCGGTCGGCTCGCTCGCACCGACGGACGGTTCAACAGTTCCCGCCGACAAGATGTTCGTCCAGGACATGTTCCCCTACCCGTCCGGCGACGGCCTGCACGTCGGGCACCCCCTCGGCTATATCGCCACCGACGTCTACGCCCGCTTCTTCCGGATGACCGGCCACAACGTGCTGCACGCCCTGGGCTTCGACGCCTTCGGCCTGCCCGCCGAGCAGTACGCGGTGCAGACCGGTACCCACCCGCGCATCCGTACCGAGGCCAACGTCGAGAACTTCCGTCGGCAATTGCGCCGCCTCGGCCTGGGCCATGACAGCCGGCGCAGCTTCTCGACCACCGACGTCGACTTCTACAAGTGGACGCAGTGGATCTTTCTGCAGATCTACAACGCCTGGTTCGACACCCGCGCGAACAAGGCGCGTCCGATCTCCGAGCTGGTCGCCGAATTCGATTCCGGGGCACGCATCCTCGATGACGGGCGTGACTGGGCGCAGCTGTCGGCCGGTGAGCGCGCCGACGTGATCGACGGCCACCGGCTGGTCTACCGCTCGGACTCGATGGTCAACTGGTGCCCGGGGCTGGGCACTGTGTTGGCCAACGAAGAGGTCACCGCCGATGGGCGAAGTGACCGCGGCAATTTCCCGGTGTTCCGGAAGCGGTTGCGGCAGTGGATGATGCGGATCACGACGTACTCCGACCGGTTGCTCGACGACCTCGAACTGCTGGACTGGCCGGAGAAGGTCAAGACCATGCAACGCAACTGGATCGGACGCTCCACCGGTGCGGCGGCGTTGTTCGCTACGAACACCACCGACGGCTCAACGGTGGGTATCGAGGTCTTCACCACCCGCCCGGACACGCTTTACGGTGCCACCTACCTGGTGCTCGCCCCCGAGCATGAGCTGGTCGACCGGCTGACCGTCGAGGCCTGGCCAGACGGGGTGGATCAACGCTGGACTTTCGGAGCCGCCACACCGGCCGCAGCCGTCGCCGACTATCGCAAGGCGATCGCGGCGAAGTCCGATCTGGAGCGCCAGGAGAACAAGACCAAAACCGGTGTGTTCTTGGGTAGTTACGCCACCAACCCGGCGAACGGTCAGCAGGTCCCGATCTTCATCGCCGACTATGTGCTGGCCGGCTACGGCACCGGAGCCATCATGGCGGTTCCCGGGCACGATCAGCGTGACTGGGAGTTCGCCGCCGAGTTCGGCCTTCCGGTGGTGGAAGTCATTGCCGGCGGCGACATCTCAGTATCCGCTTACGCGGGCGATGGCACTCTGGTCAATTCCGGACCGCTGGACGGCATGGCCGTCGGGGACGCCAAGAAGGCGATGACTCAACAGCTGGAGGCTCAGGGCCGCGGCTGGGCGCGCATCGAATACAAGTTGCGGGACTGGCTTTTCGCCCGCCAGCGGTACTGGGGCGAGCCGTTCCCGATCGTCTTCGATGCCGACGGCCGCGCGCACCCGCTGGACTCCGCCGCACTGCCGGTCGAGCTGCCCGACGTCGCCGACTACTCACCGGTGCTGTTCGACCCGGACGACGCGTCCAGCGAACCGTCGCCCCCGCTGGCCAAGGCGACCGATTGGGTGCATGTCGAGCTGGACCTCGGCGACGGACTGCAGCCCTACACCCGTGACACCAATGTCATGCCGCAGTGGGCCGGAAGTTCCTGGTACGAGTTGCGTTACGCCGACCCGCACAACACCGAACGCTTCTGCGCGCCGGAGAACGAGGCCTACTGGATGGGCCCGCGGCCGACCGAGCACGGACCCGATGATCCCGGCGGCGTGGACCTCTACGTCGGCGGCGCCGAGCACGCGGTGTTGCATCTGCTGTACTGCCGCTTCTGGCACAAGGTGCTCTACGACCTCGGGCACGTCAGCTCGCGCGAGCCCTATCGTCGCCTGGTCAACCAGGGCTACATCCAGGCTGCCGCCTACACCGACTCCCGCGGGTCTTATGTGCCGGCAGCTGACGTCGTGGAGCGTGACGGAAAGTTCTATCTGCCGGGCGCTGACGGTGACACGGAAGTGTTCGCCGAGTACGGCAAAATGGGCAAGAGCCTGAAGAACTCGGTGTCTCCGGACGAGATCTGCGACAGCTACGGCGCCGACACACTGCGGGTCTACGAGATGTCGATGGGCCCGCTGGACATGTCGCGGCCGTGGGCCACCAAAGATGTGGTCGGCGCACATCGCTTCCTGCAGCGGGTGTGGCGGCTGGTGGTTGATGAGGAGACCGGTGAGACCCGGGTGCTCGACGGCGAGCCGGACACCGAGACCCTGCGACTGCTGCACCGCACCATCGTGGGGGTGTCGGAAGATTATGCGGCACTGCGCAACAACACCGCGGCTGCCAAGTTGATCGAGTACACCAACCACCTGACCAAGGAGCATCGCGAAGGGGCTCCGCGATCGGCGGTTGAGCCGCTGGCGTTGTTGCTCGCACCGCTGGCTCCGCACCTGGCCGAGGAACTGTGGCGGCGACTCGGCCACGATTCCTCACTGGCGCACGGCCCCTTCCCGGTGGCCGACCCGGCCTACCTGGTGACCGACACCGTCGACTACCCGGTGCAGGTGAACGGCAAGAAGCGCGGACTGGTCACGGTGCCCGCCGATGCCGATAGCGACGCGATCAAGGCCGCTGCCCTGGCCGACGACAAGGTGCAGGCATTCCTGTCCGGTGCCGCCCCGAAGAAGGTGATCGTGGTGCCCGGCCGGTTGGTGAATCTAGTGGTGTGACAACGATCTGAGGCGACAGCATGGGCGCCGAGAGCGAAGCATTCCACGAGACGCTGGCGGAGTTGGGGCTGTTCGACGGTCTCGACGCCCCTGTTGCAGGGCATCGAACGTGCGCTGGGGCTGCCGCGGTTGGATGATCCCGATGCCGCCCTGCTTTTGCGGGCTGACGGCGAGGCCGCCGCGTGATTGCAGCAACTTATCGGGGCCGGACTGGACCCGGGCCAAGTGCTGCTGATGATTCGCCGGCTTTCCGAGGGCATTTCCCGGGCGGTTCCGGCATTCCGGTACAGCACTATCTCGGCGATCATGCGGCCGGGTCTCACCGAGGTTGAGGTCGCCAAAGCGCACGAGGAAATCGTGCGAACCGTTACACCCTTGTTGGGGGACATGATTCGCGACGTTCTGCTTGTCCAGCTACGGCGGGTGCTGGAGGGTGAGGAGGTCAACGCCACCGAGCGGGCGGCCGGCGTGGCGCTTCCCGGGGCGCGGCAGCTCGCGGTGGCCTTCGCCGACATGGTCGGGTTCACCCGGCTGGGCGAGGCGATACCGCCCGAAGAATTGGTGGGACTCGTTGAGCGCCTTGCCGATCTGGCCCACGAGGTGGTCCACCCTCCGGTGCGGCTGGTCAAGACGATCGGCGATGCGGTGATGCTGGTGTCGTCCGACGCCGCGCCCGGGATTGGTTCGGCAGCCCGGTGAATGTCGCGAGCCGGGTCACCAGCGTCGCCGAGCCCGGTGAGGTCATGACGGAGGGCGCGGCCCGCGAGGCCGTCGGGGAGGCTCCGGGGTACGCCTGGTCGTTTGTCGGCACCCGTGCGCTCAAGGGTGTGGAGGGCGAGACCAGATTGTTCCGGGTGCGGCGGCAGGAAACCCGATAGCTCAGCGCGGCCGGACCACCACTTCTTGCAGCTGTGCCTCGGCGGGTGTGCGTATCGCGGCGGCCACCACTTCGGCGACGGTGTCGGGACGCAGGAATCGGGCCGGGTTGTACTCGCCGCCCTCGTAGGCGACCAGGTCTTGTTGCATGTCGGTGTCGACCCGGCCCGGGTACACGGTGGTGACCCGTAGTGCGGGCTCGTCGCTGCGCAGTGAATCCGCGAACGCCCGCAGCGCGAACTTGCTCGCCGAATACGACGCCATTCCGGGGGAAACCCGTTGCCCGGCACCGGAGTTGATGAATACCACCTGCCCGCGGGCCGCCCGCAACGCGGGCAACAGAGCCAGGGTCAGGGCCACCGCACCGAATACGTTCACCTCGAAGGTGGCCCGCCACTCCTCGATATAGGACTCGCCGGCGGCACCGGGCAGCATCACCCCGGCGTTATGCACCAACACGTCGAGTTCGTCGACGATCTCGGTGGCCGCCTCGATCCCGTCGATGTCGGCCAGGTCCAGCGGCCAGGTGGTGGCGCCGAGCCGTTCGGCCACGGCGTCCAACCGCGCCGACGGGCGACCGGCGAGCAACAGGGTGTGGGTCGGCGCCAACGCCGCCGCTATCGCCGAACCGATACCGCCACCGGCTCCGGTGATCAGCGCAGTCGGCATCAACCGCAATCCATGGGGCAGCCCGCATCGCCGGCGGCTGCCGGTTCGACACCATCACAGGTCGCCAGCCGCTCCAGGGGCTCGAGCGCGCGGGTCAGGGTGTCGAGTTCTTCCTGGCTGAGCTTGTTCAGCATCGCCGCCAACGCCGCGTGCCGGTTTGCCAGCGACTCGCGGTGGCTCGCCAGACCCTCGGGGGTGATGTCGACCAGCACGGCCCGCAGATCCGAGGGATCGCGGCTGCGCTTGACCAAGCCGATCTTCTCCAGGCGGCGGATCGCCACCGTGGTGGTAGGGGTGCGTACCCGCTCATGGGCGGCCAGCTCGGTCATCCGGATGGGACCCCGGTCCAGCAGCGTGATCAGGATCGACAGCTGAGCCAGCGTGAGTTCGCCAGTCGGGGTGCCTCTGCTGATATCGCCGCGACGCAGGATCGAGAACAGTTTGGACAGCGAACGGTGCAAGCCTTCTGCGATCGCCGTCACCTGCGGCGTATCGGCCTTGCTCTCCGTCATAGTTCGCCAGTCTAACGGGTGACTGTGAAGCGGGTTGACAAGTCGTACAGGTTGCTGTCACAACACCTGGGACAGAAACTTCTGCAGCCGCTGCGTCTCGGCGTTGTCGAAGATCTGATCGGGCGGCCCGCACTCCACGACCTGGCCCCGGTCCATGAACACCACCGTGTCCGACGCCGAGCGGGCGAAGCCCATCTCATGAGTGACCACCACCATCGTCATGCCGTCGGCCCCGAGTTCGGCGATCAATGCCAGGATCCCCTTGACCAACTCCGGATCCAGCGCCGAGGTGGCTTCGTCGAAAAGCATCACCTGCGGCTGCATCGCCAGGGCGCGGGCGATCGCCACCCGTTGCTGCTGGCCGCCGGAGAGCGCCGAGGGGCGGGAGGTGGCCTTGTTCTTCAGCCCGACTCGATCCAA
Source organism: Mycobacterium sp. UM_Kg27 (assembly GCF_000972905.1). Taxonomy (NCBI): domain Bacteria; kingdom Bacillati; phylum Actinomycetota; class Actinomycetes; order Mycobacteriales; family Mycobacteriaceae; genus Mycobacterium; species Mycobacterium sp. UM_Kg27. The sequence goes on along the minus strand of NZ_JRMM01000115.1, from coordinate 3,064 downwards.
CAGCCCCAGCGCCAGTTCGCGGGCGGCGTCGTCGGACATCCCGCGCAGCTTGCGCGGAGCCAGGGTGATGTTGTCCAGCACGGTGCGGTGGGGGAACAGATTGAAATGCTGGAACACCATCCCGATCCGCTGCCGCAGCTCGTCGGGGTCGTCGGCCAACACCGATCGGCCGCCCAAGAGGACGTCGCCGGCATCGGGTTCGTGGAGCCGGTTCAAGGTGCGCAGCATCGTCGACTTACCCGAGCCGGAGGGACCGATCACCGCGGCGGTGGCGCCCGCCGGCACGTCGAGGTCGACTCCGCGCAACACCTGATGTTTGCCGAACGACAACTCAATTCCTTTGGCCGCCAGCGACACCGGCTCGCGCGCTGCGGGCGCCGTCACGTCATCTCCTGACTGGAGATCGCCGGGCTCAGCTCGACGGCATCGTCGGGTTCGGGGGGCCTGCCGCGCCGCAGCCGATGATCGACGACGTTCACCAGGTGCGTCAGCGGGATGGTCAGAGCCAGATAGAGGATGCCGGCGGCCACCAAGGGGGACAGGCTGCCGGTCTGGGCGTTGAAGTCGCGGCCCACCTGGAACAGTTCGCGCTGACCGGCGACCAGGCCGAGGAAGTACAGCAGCGCCGACGCTTTGAGCAGGGCGATGAACTGGTTGACCAGCGCCGGCAGCACTCGCCGGATACCCTGCGGGATCACCACCAGTCGCATCGCCTCCGGGTAGCCGAAACCCAGTGCGCGCGAGGCCTCCAGCTGACCGGACTCCACACTCTGGATGCCCGAACGCAGGATCTCTCCGATGTACGCCGCCGCGGTCAGCCCCAGCGCCGCGATCCCCAGCGGATAGGGATTGTTGTGCGTCAGGCCGCCCACCAGCGGCCCGACCGCCAGGCCGATGAGCAGGATGATCAGCACCTCGGGCAACCCCCGGAAGATGTCGGTGTAGATCCGCGCCGGCCAGCGCAGCCAACGGCTGCGCGAGAGGCCGGCCACGGCCAGCCCCAGGCCGGCGACCAAGCCGATGACGCCGCCGCTCACCGTCAGCAGCACCGTGTTGGGCAGGCCGGTCTTGAGCAGATCGGGCAGGGCGCGCCGGTACAACTGCCAGTCGAAGAAGGAGTCGCGTAGCTGCGCCAGAGTTGACTTGGGTGTGTACGGCTCGGACTCGGGCCGGTGATGCCGGGCCGCAATCGCGGCGAAGTCCGGCAGGTGTGGGGTGGCCGCCGACTTGGAACCCGGCTGCCAATCCGGCGGCAACGGCCGCGGCACCCAGTCGGTGAACAGCTGCGGCCAGGTGCCGTCTTCGATGACGGCGTCCAGGCCGGAGTTCAGCGCCGAGATCAGCGCCTGGTTCCCCTTGGCCACCGCGTACGCCTCGAAGCCGGCCGGGCTGAACGTGTAGCCGACGATCTGTGCCGGGTCACCGGGCCTCAACAGGTTCAGTGCGGTCAGCGACGGGGCCACCCACGCGTCGACCTGGCGGCTTTTCAGGCTGGCGTAGAGCGTGATCGAGTCGGGGAACCGCACCGGTTCGACTTCCAGGGCGTCGACGGCGTAGGCGTCTTCGACCGTGCCTTGGACCACCGCGATGCGCTGGCCGCTGGCCAGGGAGTCGAATCCGGTGATCCCGGATCCGGCCGGGACCACCAGCGCCATGTACCCGAAGTCGTAGCCGTTGGTGAAGCCGACGGTGCGGCGGCGCTCGTCAGTGGCGTTGATCGACGCCGACCCGACGTCGAAGCGTCCCGACTCCACCTGGGCCAGCAGGCCGAAGAAGTCGGTACCGACGAAATGCACCCGCAAGCCCAGCTTCTTGGCGATGGCCCGCAGCAGTTCGTTGTCGAACCCGCTGTAACGGCCGTGGGCGTTGATGCAGTTCGTCGGTGGGCTTTCGGTCAGCGTGCCGACCGTCAACACTCCGGGGGTGCCCAGCCCGAGCTTGGTCACGTCAATCGAACTGAGCGGTTCGACGCCGGCCGTGGTGTATTTGTCCTCGCGTGGCCGCTTGGCGTTGGCCAGTTTGACCGGCAACGCGACCGCGGCCTGCTCCCCGGGCGGGGTGCACAGGTCCGGGGCGGCCCCGGCCGGCGGCACCGCCGCCAGTCCGCCCACGATCATGCACGTGGCGATGAACGCCGCGAGCCTTATTGCTGGTCGCGCCATCGGCACAGCGCCTCGGCGGCGGACAGGTCGTAGTCGGGTCCGCTGCTGCCGATGGTCAGCAGGCGGACCCCCAGTCCGGTCAGTGCGTCGGCCTCGGCCAGCAATTCGGCCACCGTGCCCCGGGTCTGGTCGCCGCCCAGCGCCGCCGAGTGTTCGATGGTGGCGGGGTCTCGCCCGACGGCGGCACAGTGCTCCGCCAGCACGGCTGCCTTGTGCGGGTAGGCGTCGGCGTCGGCGAAGCTGTGCCACATGTCGGCGTGCTCGGCGACCAAGCGCAGGGTCTTGCGCTCCCCGCCGCCCCCGATCAGTAGCGGGATCGCTCGGGTAGGCGGCGGATTCAACTGCGTCAGACGGCTTTTGATCCGGGGCAGCGCGCCGGCCAAGTCGTCGAGGCGGCTGCCGGCGGTGCCGAACTCGTAGCCGTATTCCCGGTAGTCCCGGTGTTTCCAGCCCGAGCCGATGCCCAGGATCAGCCGGCCGTCGCTGATGTGGTCGACGGTGCGGGCCATGTCCGCGAGCAGCTCCGGGTTGCGATAGGAGTTACACGACACCAGCGCGCCGATCTGGATGCGCGAGGTCTGCTCGGCCCAGGCGGCCAGCATGGTCCAGCACTCGAAGTGCGGTCCATCGCGGTCGCCGTAGAGCGGGAAGAAATGGTCCCAGTTGAAGGCGATGTCGACGCCGAGGTCTTCGCAACGCCGGACCGCGTCGCGGATGGCGCCGTAGTGCGCGGCGTGTTGGGGCTGCAGTTGGACGGCAATGCGGATGGGCCGGGCCATCTCGCCACCTTATCCCCGGAACCGCCGGTGTCGATGCGGCGATTCCAGCTTCGCCTCTCCTTCGTCGAGCCTCGCTGAACCGCCGGTGTCGCTGCGGCGATTCCAGCTTCGCCTCTCCTTCGT
>NZ_JRMM01000114.1:0-14661 GCF_000972905.1 Mycobacterium sp. UM_Kg27 | reverse complement strand
GGTCACCGAACCGCGCACAGTCCTCCGAAAACGACATGGTCGCCGCAACCTCTCATCGAGAGTGTTGCGACGACCATGTGAACCCGCCCGGTGAAGGGGGCCACTTCTGCATTGCAGGGTTCTACCCGGACATGGCGAAGATGTCGGTCGCCAGCGCGGCCATCGTGTCGGCGCCGTCGCTCAACGGACTGCCCACGCCGTCCCAACCCAGCGCCATGGCGATGATCTCCTGCAGGCTCTGCCACGCGCCCAGCAGCCCGACACCTTGGCCTTCGACCACCAGCGGGAAACCCATGAGGCCGGTGGTGAGTCCCAGGCCGTTGATGATCGAGCCTCCGATGCCGGGGGAGCTGCCGTCGGAGATCTCCTTGACGAAGCCCTCGACGTCGGTGCCGGTGACGCCGGGCGACAGCAGTCCGCCGAAGGTGTAGCTGAGCGCGGTGACGTCCAGGTCTGCCGGCAGCAGACCGGCCTCGGTCAGGGTCGGCAGCAACGCGTCCAGATTGAGGGTGGCCCCGTTGAGGAGCCCACCGACCATGTTGGCCGGGATGTTGGCCGCTTCCTGCAGTGCCGCGGTCCAGTCCGGGTTGTCGCCGGTCAGCGCGGTGCTGATCTCGCTGATGCTGTTGCCCAGCGCCACCAGCGGGCTGATGGACGGGGCGAGGGCACCGATCACTACCCCGCTGAGCGGTGAGGCCAGGAAGGACAGAATCGGCGTGAGCTCGTCGGTGGTGAGGGGGAAGTCGTCGGGCATGAACTGAGGCATCACCAGCGTGATCAATGCCTGCAGCGCGTCGTTGCTCAGCAGTAGCGGTGACATCGGCAGGTCGGTCGCCATGTTGGGCTGCACGATCGCCTCCAAGACCGCCTGCGGGTCGATCGACGTGCCATTCATGAAGTCGGCGATCAGCTGCTGGGCGGCCACGCCCGGCACCGCGGACATGTGGTCCCACAGCGTGCTGGCGTTGTCCTTGGCGGTGGTGAACACGTCCTGCCACGCGGTGAACGGGTCGACGCCGGCGGTCAGCGCCACAGCGGCAGCGCGCGTGCCGGTCGGCGCGGGCAGCGATACTGCGACCGGGGTGGCGGCGATGGCGCCGGCGCCGATGAGAGCGACGCCTGCTGCGACCCAGGGAGCGGGGGCGAAGTGTTGCATTGGTCTCCTAATTGCGTATGCGTGACGGGTGCCACGGCGTCGCAAAGCTACTTGAAAGTAGGTTAGGTGTAAACAAGAATCTCAGCTAACAAAGTCCAAGCTCAGGCCATATTCTGCTGATATGAGCTGGCATTATGCGGAGGCCTGGGCGGCCAATTGATAGGGAATTCACAGAAACTTAGGTGGCCTGGAGCGGAAGAGTGGCGGGCTGGAGTGAACCAAAGTGACGTCTAGGAGCCGTCGGGCCGCGGGGGCGACCGCGACCGCCTCGAGTGAGGCTGAGGGCGCACAGTTAATTACAATGTTGAGCCGTCGAAAACACCACGGATGTGCGCCGAAACCGGCGCCCACTCACGCGGGAGGCCGGTCAGTCTTTGTCGTCGTTGGCGCGCGGGAACCCGCCGCCGGACGGGAACAGCGGGAAGACCACGTCGTCGAGCTTCTCGGCGTCTCCGGCGGTCTTGTTCACTGTTGCGCCCCAGACATTGCCGTCCGGTGACATCTTGACGGCCCAGACGTGGCCGTGGGTGTCTTGGCGCATGACTTCGGGTTCGCTGGTGACCGATCCGGTGCCGGCGGCCAGTCGCACGGCCACGGTCTGCTTGGTGTTGACCAGGTTGACCAGCACGATGCCATCCATCGCGGCGCAGCCGGCGACGCCGGGCTTGTCCGGCCATGTCCACACGGTCGACACCCGGGAATCCTTGGTGATGCGTTGCAACCGGTCGCCGCTCGGCGTTCGGTCGGTGACGTAGAGCGAGCCGTCGACGTGGTCGATGCACAACCCGCCGCCGGCGCCCATCCCGCTCAGTGCGGTGGTGGGCGCGGCTTGGCCGATGGTGGTGGGTTGCTCGATGCGCAGCACTTTGCCGGCCGTCGAACCGGGATCGGCGGCCGCGGCGGGATTGCCCGCATCGCCGGTCAACACCACCAGGGTGGTCGGACTGGTGAAGATCAGCGCGCCGGTATTGCCCGTCGCGCCCTTGGGGATTCCGGTCAGGATGTCCTTCGGGACGTCACCGTCGGCGATGCGGATCACCCGGTTGTCGGTGGGCGTGCTGATGTAGGCGTACATCAACCGGTCCTGCGTGTAGGTCGGTGACAGCACGATGTCCATCAGGCCGCCGTCACCGGCCGGGTCGACGCCGATGACGGTCTTCACCTTGGGTTCGGCGGACAGTGAAACTTCCTTGACCGCACCGGTGGTCCGTTCGGCGACCAAAGCCGATTTGCTGTCGCCGTGCATGATCAGGCCGCTGGTGCTCTCGAGGCAGCCCTGCATCACCCCGGGTGCCGGGCACTGTTTCGGGAACGGGTTGGCGGGCAGCGGTGGCGGCGGTGGCGGAGTCGTGGGCGGCGCCATTCCGCGCCGCGGCACGGTGGTGAATGGTTGAGACTGAGCGTCATCGAAGTGTGCGCAGCCCGTCAGAACCAGGAGTGCCGCGCACAGTACGACAGGCACCCGGTGAACCACGCCGCGCATCCGCATGCCCGTCAGGTTACGGACACCGGGTCGGGTTTCGCCACGACGCCCACCGCAGTGCTGCACCGGGCCGGATTCGATTCGCTAACGAAGCCGTTCAAATCCCCAATCCCGCCGGGGTTGCCCTTACTCTGGCAGGGTGACCAGTCATGGTGAGGGCTCACACTGGCGTCGGCCGGGTGAGACTGCCGACGCAGGAAAAGGACGTCCCAAGTCGGCACGTCTGGTAGATCCGGAGGACGACATGCCGTCACCGACTTATACCGGTGATTTCGAGACCGCGGCCATTCCGGCTTACGACCCCACCGGTGTTCGGCCGGTAGGCACCGGCTACCACCCGCTGCCCTACGCCGAGCCGCAGCCCGGCCCCGGTCGCGTCGGAGTTGCCATCGGCGGCGACGCCGACGCCGACGAGCCGTTCCGAGCGCTGGACCGGCGCGGCACCCAGGACCTCGGTCTGCTGGTTCTGCGGTTGGGCCTCGGTGTGCTGTTGGTGGCCCACGGGCTGCGTCAGTTGTTCGGGTGGTGGGGCGGTCAGGGGCTGGCCGACTTCAAGAGCTCCATCGCCGCGGCCGGCTACCAACACGCCGACATCCTGACCTACGCGGCAGGGGGCGGGCAGATCGCCGCCGGCCTGCTGCTGGTGCTCGGGTTGTTCACCCCGCTGGCCGCCGCCGGCGCGCTGGCGTACTTCATCAACGGCGTGCTCACCGGCGTCGCGTCGCATAACCAGGGCCGGTTTGACCTCTTCCTGCCCGACGGCCACGAGTACCACGTCATGCTGATCGTGGTGGCGGTGGCGATCGTGCTGGTCGGGCCCGGACGGTACGGCCTCGACGGCGACCGCGGCTGGGCTCGGCGGCCCTTCATCGGATCGATCGCGGCCCTGGTGCTCGGAATCGCCGGTGGTATCGCGATGTGGGTGTTCCTCAACGGGGCCAACCCGCTGGGTTAGCCCGGAGGCGCGTCGCCGTCGCCGTTTACAACCGATTCAGCGATACGGGTTGGGCACCCGCCCGCCGCTGGCCTCGGTGAGCAGCGGCAGGGTGGCGAAACTTACGGCGGGCAACCGCACAATCTCGCCGTCGCGCAGGTGGGCCTGTGCCCACGATCCCCGGGTGAATCCCAGTCCGTCGATGGCATCCCAACCCATCGAGCGGCTGCCGGTCAGGGTCCGGACGGTGATCTGCTGAGCGTCGGCCACCGTGCGCCACCGAGCGATCAGCACCGAGAGCAGGATCGGCAGCGCCAACAGGGGTGCGGTGACCGGCCAGGTCAACACGGGGATCAGCAGGCCGAGGGCCAGAAAGCCGACCGCGAAGTGGGCCATCGGCGAGATGCGGATCACCAGAGGCGCGGGAGCGGAGGAAGGAGAGGCCACCCCCGCATGATGTCACCGTCGGCGTCGGCGGACCGGTCGGTGGTACGCAGCGCCCGGTAAAAATAAATATTGACTACTTATTTTATGTATTGCATGATTGTCGCGTGTCGCCGACAAAGCCCCGCCGGACCCAGGCGGAGCGCACTGCCGAAACCCGGCATGCGCTGCTCAACGCGACGCTCGACGCGCTGGTGGAAGTCGGTTTCAAGGGAACCACCACCACCGAGGTCGCCCGCCGCGCCGGCGTCTCGGTCGGGGCGCTGCAGGGACATTTCCCGACGAAGGTCGGGCTGCTGACCGCCGCCATCGAGTTCTCCCTGAATCGCCGCATCGAAGAGTTCGAGGTGTTGATGGCCGGGCTTGATCCGTCCGCCGACAAGCTCGATGAGGCTTTCGACCTGCTGTGGTCGATGTATTCCGGTCCGACCTTCACCGCAACGCACGAACTGTGGGTGGCGGCGCGCACCGACCGGGAGCTGGCGCCGGCGGTCATCGAAACCGATCGGCAGTTCGCGGAAGCCTGCGAGCGGGTTTACGACCAACTGCTCGGCCCGGCCGACCCGGCCGCTGTCGCCGCTCCACGGTCGCGCATCGGCCTGCAAATGGCTTTCGTGCTGATGAACGGCCTGGCGATGTCGCGGTCGATAGACGGTCACGAACCGGTGGCCACCAACGACATTCTCGACACTTTCAAAATGCTGGTTCGGCCGCTGGCGACCGGCATTGCAGACCCACAACCCGAGAGAGAGTCATGACCGCCAACGAGAACCGCCAACCGGCGGTACAGCCGCGTCGCATCCGGTTCAACTACCCGGTGGCGGCCCTGGACCGCCACTTCGTTCAGGGCGACCTGGTGATGAGCCACTTGATCGCGCACCTGTCGGCGGTGTTCCCGGAGGGCGAGGACTTCTTCATCCGTTCGGTGCGTCGCTACGCCGACCAGATCACCGACCCCGAACTCAAAGACCAGGTCAAGGGATTCATTGGCCAGGAGGTCACCCACGGGCGTGAGCACCGTGCGCTCAATGAGCGCCTGCACGAGATGGGTTACCCGACCCGCAGGATCGACCGGCTGGTGAACCGCCGCCAGAAGGCCATCGAAGCACGGTTCTCCCCGCTGACCTGCCTGGCGATCACCGCCGCGCTCGAGCATTTCACCGCTGTCTTCGCTGAGACCCTGCTCTCGGACGAGCGGGCCCAGGCCCTGCTCGGCACGACCGAAGTACGGTCCATGCTGTTGTGGCATGCCATCGAGGAATCCGAGCACCGCTCGGTGGCGTTCGATGTCTATCGGTCGGTCGGAGGCGATGAGGCCCGCCGGATCAAGGTGATGAAGGTGATCCGGTTCACCTTTCCCCTTGCCGTCGTGGCGAACACCATCATCTCGCTCTTCGCAGACCGGGCTGCCTACAACCCGGTGCGAACCGTCCGCAGCTTTGCGGCCCTGCGGCGATCGCCGTTTTTGACCCGCGGGGTCTTCCGCAGGTTGGCGGAGTACATGCGGCCGGGCTTCCATCCCGATGACCAGGACAACGCGGCGCTTCTCGCGCACTGGGAGGCGGAACTGTTCGGCGAGCAGGGATCGCTGGTCGACCACCTGAACTGAGCGCTCGCTCATTTGACGCACGCTCGGTCCAGCGGCTACCGTCGTCTGCTATGGACAACGGCATGCTCGTAGTAGCCCACTGCGCGTTGGTTGTTGCCTGAACTTCCAACACCGACGCGCAACCCTCGTGCAGCAGCTGAGCTGGCGGGGGTTTTTTGTTGCCACCAGTTCTATAGCACCAGAGGAATTGAAGAGGAAACCGTGAGCGCACCCACCACGCGACCGCCGGAGCGGTCGGCACCGTCTCAAGCCGCCAACGGGGCTTCGGCCTCGGACGCAGCTTCAGACAAGGCCAAACCACCCGCCAAGCGGGTCCCGCCGGAGCAGATGACCGGTGCCCAATCGGTGATCCGGTCACTGGAAGAACTCGACGTTGACGTGATCTTTGGCATCCCCGGCGGCGCGGTTCTGCCGGTCTACGACCCGCTGTTCGACTCGAAGAAGCTGCGCCACGTGCTGGTCCGCCACGAGCAGGGCGCCGGGCACGCGGCCAGCGGCTACGCGCACGCCACCGGACGGGTCGGGGTCTGCATGGCCACCTCCGGTCCCGGCGCCACCAACCTGGTGACTCCGCTGGCCGACGCGCAGATGGACTCCATCCCGGTGGTCGCGATCACCGGCCAGGTCGGCCGCCAACTGATCGGCACCGACGCCTTCCAGGAGGCCGATATCTCCGGCATCACCATGCCGATCACCAAGCACAACTTCCTGGTGCGCAACGGTGACGACATCCCGCGCGCGTTGGCCGAGGCCTTCCACATCGCGGCAAGCGGACGACCTGGCGCAGTTCTCGTTGATATCCCCAAGGACGTGCTGCAGGGCCAGTGCACCTTCGCCTGGCCGCCTCGGTTGGACCTGCCCGGCTACAAGCCCACCACCAAGCCGCACAACCGGCAGGTCCGCGAAGCCGCCAAACTGATCGCGGCCGCCAGCCGGCCGGTGCTCTATGTCGGTGGCGGCGTGATCCGTGGGGAGGCCTGCGGGGAACTGGCCGAGCTGGCCGAGCTCACCGGCATCCCGGTGGTCACCACCTTGATGGCCCGCGGTGCGTTCCCGGACAGTCACCGTCAGCACCTGGGCATGCCCGGCATGCACGGCACGGTGGCGGCGGTGGCCGGGCTGCAGCGCTCGGATCTGCTGATCACCCTGGGTGCCCGATTCGACGACCGGGTCACCGGCCAACTGGACTCGTTCGCCCCGGACGCCAAGGTGATTCACGCCGACATCGATCCCGCCGAGATCGGCAAGAACCGGCACGTCGACGTCCCGATCGTCGGTGACGTCAAGGCCGTCATCACCGAGCTGCTCGAGGCGCTTCGACACGAGAAGCTGTCGTTGGATCTGACCGACTGGTGGACCTACCTCGACGGGGTGCGTTCCACCTACCCGCTGAGCTATGGGCCGCAAAGCGACGGCAGCCTGTCGCCGGAGCTGGTGATCGAGACGCTGGGCCGCATCGCCGGGCCCGACGCGCTCTACGTTGCCGGCGTCGGCCAGCACCAGATGTGGGCCGCGCAGTTCGTGAAGTACGAGAAGCCGCGCACCTGGCTGAACTCCGGGGGATTGGGCACCATGGGCTTTGCGATCCCGGCGGCCATGGGCGCCAAGATGGGCCGCCCGGACGCCGAGGTGTGGGCGATCGACGGCGACGGCTGCTTCCAGATGACCAACCAGGAGTTGGCCACCTGCGCGATCGAGGGCATCCCGATCAAAGTGGCGTTGATCAACAACGGCAACCTGGGCATGGTGCGGCAATGGCAGACGCTGTTCTACGGAGAGCGCTACAGCCAGACCGACCTGGCCACCCACTCGCGCCGCATCCCCGACTTCGTGATGCTGGCCGAGGCCCTGGGCTGTGTCGGATTACGTTGCGAGCGTGAAGAAGACGTCGAAGAGGTGATCAACGCGGCCCGGGCGGTCACCGACCGGCCGGTGGTGATCGACTTCATCGTCGGCGCAGACGCGCAGGTGTGGCCGATGGTGGCCGCCGGCACCAGCAACGACGAGATCCAGGCGGCACGTGGCATCCGGCCGCTGTTCGACGACGAGAACAACGAGGGGCACGCGTGATGGCGACAGGTTGGAAGACCCACACGCTCTCGGTGCTGGTCGAAGACAAGCCCGGTGTGCTGGCGCGCGTGGCGGCGCTGTTCTCCCGGCGCGGCTTCAACATCGAGTCACTGGCCGTCGGCGCCACCGAGACCAAGAACATGTCGCGCATGACGATCGTGGTTTCGGTGGAGGACACCCCGCTGGAGCAGATCACCAAGCAGCTCAACAAGCTGATCAACGTCATCAAGATCGTCGAGCAGGAGGAGGACAACTCCGTCTCCCGCGAGATCGCACTGATCAAAGTCCGTGCTGACGCCGGCACGCGTGGACAGATCGTGGAGGCGGTGAACCTGTTCCGCGCCCGGGTGATCGACGTTTCTCCGGAGTCGCTGATCATCGAGGCCACCGGAACCCCGGCCAAGTTCGATGCGCTACTGCGGGTGCTGGAGCCCTATGGCATCCGCGAAATCGTGCAATCGGGTCTCGTATCGTTGTCTCGCGGTCCGCGCGGCATCGGCACGACCAAATAGTCCCCTAGAAGAGATAGAAAGAAGTGACACAAAGTGGCAGTTGAGATGTTCTACGACGACGACGCTGACCTGTCGATCATCCAGGGCCGCAAGGTCGGCGTGATCGGTTACGGCAGCCAGGGGCACGCGCATTCGCTGAGCCTGCGCGACTCTGGAGTGCAGGTAAAGGTGGGCCTCAAGGAAGGGTCGAAGTCACGGGCCAAGGTCGCCGAGCAGGGCCTCGAGGTCGACACCCCCGCCGAGGTCGCCAAGTGGGCCGACGTGATCATGGTGCTGGCGCCCGACACCGCCCAGGCCGAGATCTTCACGAACGACATCGAGCCGAACCTTGTGGCAGGTAACGCGCTGTTCTTCGGTCACGGCCTCAACATCCACTTCGGCCTGATCAAGCCGGCCGCCGACATCACCGTCGGGATGGTCGCGCCCAAGGGCCCGGGTCACCTGGTGCGCCGGCAGTTCGTCGATGGCAAGGGCGTGCCCTCGCTGATCGCCATCGCGCAGGACCCCAATGGCGAGGGTGAGGCGCTGGCCTTGTCGTATGCCAAGGGCATCGGCGGCACCCGGGCCGGCGTCATCAAGACCACCTTCAAAGAGGAGACTGAGACCGACCTGTTCGGTGAGCAGGCCGTGTTGTGCGGTGGCACCGAAGAACTGGTCAAGGCCGGCTTCGAGGTGATGGTCGAGGCGGGTTACGCCCCGGAGATGGCGTACTTCGAGGTGCTGCACGAGCTCAAGTTGATCGTCGACCTGATGTATGAGGGCGGCATCGCCCGGATGAACTACTCGGTGAGCGACACCGCGGAGTTCGGCGGCTACCTGTCCGGTCCGCGGGTGATCGACGCCGACACCAAGCAGCGGATGCGTGACATCCTCTCCGACATCCAGGACGGCACCTTCGTCAAGCGCCTGGTGGCCAACGTCGAAGGCGGCAACAAGGAACTTGAGGGTCTGCGCAAGGAGAACGCCGAGCATCCCATCGAGGTCACCGGCAAGAAGCTGCGCGACCTGATGAGCTGGGTGGACCGGCCCATCACCGAGACCGCCTGAGCCGTCGCCGCTGATTTCGACGCGGTAGCCGTTGGCCGCAACGGTTATCGCGAAGAAGACCTACCACGACGAGTGGCCCCTTCCCTGGAAGGGGCCACTCGCCGTTTGCGGTAGTTACAGACTGCCGAGCAAGCCGTCGAGCCAGCCGGACAGGTCCAAGCCGTCGAAGATGGCCGACAGGTCGAAGCTGTCGAACAGCGCCGACAGGTCGAAACTGTCGAACAGGTTCGACAGGTCGAAGTTGGTCAGCAGGTCGGTTAGGTCGCTGAAGATCCCCGACAGGTCGAAGTTGGTCAGCAGGTCGGTTAGGCCGCTGAAGATCCCCGAGAGGTCGAAGTTGGCGAAGATGTCGCCGAGGCCGCCGAAGATGGCTGACAAGTCGAAGTTGTCAAAGAAACTGCTGAGGGTGCCGGAGAGGTCGAAGTTAGCCAGGAAGTCGGTGAGTCCGCTGAAGATCCCCGACAGGTCGATATTGGCGAACAGATCGTTGAAGATGCCGGACAGGTCGAGGTTGGCGAACAGGTCGCTGAAGATCGCGGAAAAGTCGATGCTGTTCAGCCAGTCGCCGAGTCCGGCGAAGATGCCGGCGAAGTCGATGCTGCCGAGAGCATCACCGAACACACCGCTGCCATCAGCGGTGAGCTCGATGGCTGGCATGTGCGTGTTCGTCGGGGCGACGACGACGGGAGTGGCGGCGATGGCACTGGCGCCGATGAGCGCGGCGCCCGCCATGGCTAACGGACGAAGGATGGTGGGCACGGTTTCTCCTTAAACTAGAGCGTGGCCTGTGTCACGATTAGGGGTTTGTGTAACGCCCAACACAAGTTAGCTGAGGCTACACCAAAGCTGGCAATGTGTCTCTAGTTAACTGGGAAATTTATGTGCGGAATATAGGTTCCCGCAAAGCTGACGCCTTCGCTGGTGCCGAATGTGAATGAGGTCCGTCAGGGCGCCAGGCTCGGCAGCCGGTCAATCCCGAATTCGCGTCGCAGCAAGGTGCGCGCGGCGTAATAGCCGGCCATGCCGTGCACACCGGCTCCCGGCGGTGTGGCTGCAGAGCACAGATACACCCCGGGAATCGCTGTGCCCCAAGGATTTATCCGTGGAGTTGGCCCCGACAGAGCCCGCCACGCACTGTTGCCTCCGGCGGAGATGTCGCCTCCGACGTAGTTGGCGTTGTGGTTAGCCAGCTGGGCCGCGGGCACGGATCGCACCGCCACCACGATGTCGCGGAAGCCGGGGGCGAATCGCTCGATGCCGGCGGTGACGGTCTCGGCTTGGTCGACGGTCGATCCGGCCGGAACGTGGGCATAAGTCCACATCGGACGGCGTCCAGCAGCGTCGATGCGAGAGGGATCTACCAGATGAGGTAGCGCCGCCAGGATCATTGGCTGCTGCGCGTGCCGGCCGGCGGCGACCTCCGCCTCGGCGCGGGCCATCTGTTTGCGGTCACCCCCGAGGTGCAGCGTGGGCGCCTGCGCCAGGCGTGAGTCGCTCCATGGCACCTCATCGGAGAGCACGAAGTCGACCTTGGCGGCCGCAGAGCCGAAACGGTAACGGCGCAGCGCCTTGGCGTAGCGGGCGGGCAGTGCGTCGCCGTAGACCTTCAGCAGTTCGGTCGGCGCGGTGTCGAACAGCACGACGCCGCCCGGCGGTGTGATCACCGGCGCTCCGGCGGTCAACTGACCGCCGTGGGCGGTCAGGTCGGCGATCAGCGCGTCGGTGATCGCCTGGCTGCCGCCGACCGGGATCGGCCAGCCGACCGTATGGCCCAGGGTCGCCAGCATCATGCCCGCACCGGCGGAGGTCACCGACGGCAGTCGGGAGATCGTGTGCGCGGCCACCCCGGTGTAGAGGGCGCGGGCGTCCTCGCCGGGAAGCGTCGCGTTCCAGGCGGGGCCGGCCTGTGCGGCCATCCTCAACCCCAGTCGGGCGACCGTCGCGATCCCGGACGGCACCGACCGCTTGTCGCCCAACAGAAATTCCACGACGGACCGGCTGTCGGCGACCAGCGGACCCAGCAGCCGGCGCCAGGACGCGCCGTGCGCCAACTCTGCGCAGGTGCGGTCGAGGTCGCGGTAGGCGATCGCCGCCGGCCGGTGATCCAGCGGATTGCCGTAGGAGATCTCGGGCGAGGTCAGCTGCACACCGCGGGCCGCGAGATCGAACTCGGCGAAGAACGGCGACGCCAGCCCGAGCGGATGTACCGCTGAGCAGATGTCGTGGGACACGTCGCCGAATTCCGGATCGGTGGCGGTGCGAGCACCGCCGCCGAAGGTGGGTTGGGCTTCCAGAACCTGAACCGACAGGCCCGCGCGGGCACAGATGACGGCGGCGGCCAGGCCGTTGGGTCCACTACCGACGACGGTGACATCCATCCGTCGATAGTAGGGAGCGACCCGCGCTATGCGGCCAAATCGGGGTGCACCCCCAGCACCGGCTGCCGGACACCGCCGTTGTCGAATTCGGGGCACCACGGCCGATGGCCACGCTCATCTGGCCACACCAGCTGCAATGCCCGCACACTGCCGGGCTTGCGACCGGCGCGGTGCTGATGGTGGCCGGCCCGCTGCGACCGGCGCGGTGCTGATGGTGGCCGGCCCGCTGCGCCCGGCTCCGCCGGGCTTGCGACCGGCCACTAGGCTGTCCGGGTGACTCTGCCCGTGGTATTGATCGCTGACAAACTCGCCCAATCCACCGTCGCCGCCCTCGGCGACCAGGTCGAGGTTCGCTGGGTGGACGGCCCGGACCGGGAAAAGCTGCTGGCCGCGGTCCCGGAGGCGGATGCGCTGCTGGTGCGCTCGGCCACCACCGTCGACGCCGAGGTCCTCGCGGCCGGCACCAAACTCAAGATCGTGGCGCGCGCCGGGGTCGGCCTGGACAACGTCGACGTCGAGGCTGCCACCGCCCGAGGCGTGCTGGTGGTCAACGCCCCGACCTCGAACATCCACAGCGCCGCCGAGCATGCGATCGCGCTGATGCTCGCCGCCGCCCGCGAGATCCCGGCCGCCGACGCCTCGCTGCACGCCAAGCAGTGGAAGCGGTCGTCGTTCTCTGGCACCGAGATCTATGACCACACCGTCGGCGTGGTCGGCCTGGGGCGCATCGGACAGCTGGTAGCCCAGCGGCTGGCCGCGTTCGGCGCCCACATCGTCGCCTACGACCCGTACGTGTCGGCGGCCCGCGCCGCCCAGCTCGGCATCGAGCTGCTGCCCCTCGACGAACTGCTGGGCCGCGCCGACTTCATCTCCGTGCACCTGCCGAAGACGCCCGAGACCGCGGGTCTGATCGGCAAGGAAAACCTGGCCAAGACCAAGCCGGGGGTGATCATCGTCAACGCGGCCCGCGGCGGGCTGATCGATGAGGCGGCACTGGCCGAGGCGATCACCAGCGGACATGTCCGGGCCGCCGGGTTGGACGTCTTCGCCACCGAACCGTGCACCGACTCGCCGCTGTTCGACCTGCCGCAGGTGGTGGTGACCCCGCACCTGGGCGCCTCGACCGCCGAGGCCCAGGACCGGGCAGGCACCGACGTCGCCAAGAGCGTGAAGCTGGCGCTGGCCGGTGAATTCGTTCCCGACGCGGTCAACGTCGGTGGTGGCGCGGTCAGCGAGGAAGTCGCGCTCTGGCTGGACCTGGTGCGCAAGCTCGGCCTGCTGGCGGGGGCGCTCTCCGACGGGCTGCCGGTGTCGCTGTCGGTGCAGGTGCGCGGTGAGCTGGCCTCCGAAGACGTAGGGGTGCTGCGCTTGTCGGCGTTGCGGGGTCTGTTCTCGGCGGTGATCGAAGACCCGGTGACCTTCGTCAATGCGCCGGCACTGGCCGCCGAACGCGGCGTCGCCGCCGAGATCGGCACCGCCACCGAAAGCCCCAACCACCGAAGCGTCGTCGAGCTCAAGGCGGTCACCGCCGAGGGTGGGTCCGTCACCGTTGCCGGCACGCTGTCCGGCACCCAGCAGGTGGAGAAGATCGTCGAGATCAACGGCCGGCACTTCGACCTGCGGGCCCAGGGCGTCAATCTGATCATCAACTACTCCGACCAGCCTGGCGCGCTCGGCAAGATCGGCACTCTGCTGGGCTCGGCGGGCATCAACATCCACGCCGCGCAACTGTCCGAGGACGCCGAAGGTCCGGCGGCGACGGTCCTGCTGCGGGTCGACCGCCAGGTGCCCGCCGACGTGCAATCGGCGATCACTGCTGCGGTCGGCGCTAACAAGATTGAAGAGGTAGACCTGTCATGAGCCTCAAGCTCGCTGTCATTCCCGGCGACGGGATCGGCCCGGAGGTCATCGCCGAGGCTGTCAAGGTGCTCGACGCGGTGCTCCCGGGCACCGAGAAGACCGAATACGACCTGGGGGCCAAGCGCTATCACGCCACCGGCGAGGTCCTGCCGGACTCGGTGCTGGAGGAGATCCGCGGCCACGACGTGATCCTGCTCGGCGCGATCGGTGACCCCTCAGTGCCGTCGGGTGTGCTGGAGCGCGGTCTGCTGCTGCACGCCCGTTTCGCCCTGGACCACCACGTCAACCTGCGTCCCAGCCGGCTGTACCCGGGAGTGTCCAGCCCGCTGGCCGATCCGCCGGAGATCGACTTCCTGGTGGTGCGCGAAGGCACCGAGGGTCCCTACACCGGCAACGGCGGGGCGCTGCGGGTCGGCACCCCCCACGAGGTCGCCACCGAAGTCAGCGTCAACACCGCGTTCGGGGTGGCCCGGGTGGTCCGATTCGCCTTCGAGAAGGCTCGCGCCCGGCGTAAGCACTTGACCCTGGTGCATAAGAACAACGTGCTGGCCTACGCCGGATCGTTGTGGACCCGGACGGTGGCCGAGATCGCCAAGGACTACCCCGACGTCGAGACCGCCTACACCCACGTCGACGCCGCCACGATCTACATGGTCACTGACCCCGGCCGGTTCGACGTGATCGTCAGCGACAACCTGTTCGGCGACATCATCACTGACCTCGCGGGTGCCGTCTGCGGGGGAATCGGGTTGGCGGCCAGCGGCAACATCGATGCCACCGGTGCCAACCCGTCGATGTTCGAGCCGGTGCACGGCAGCGCACCCGACATCGCCGGCCAGGGCATCGCGGACCCGACCGCGGCGGTGACGTCGGTGGCCATGCTGCTCAACCACATCGGTGAGCATGAGGCGGCGGCCCGGGTCGATGCTGCCGTCGAGCAGCACCTTGCTACCCGCGGTGGGGAGAAGCTGTCCACCGTCGCCACCGGCGACCGGATCCTGAGCCTGCTCTGACGCTTCTCTGGCGGTGCGGTCCAATTGGCTTGGGCCGCAGTAGCGCCGATAGCGCGCTGGCCTAGCTGTAATGGCCAGGGACGTTGTGAACGGCGTGGTGCGCGGAAGTAGGTGAGGACCTCCGGTATCGGTGTGGTTACCACACGCACGCCGAT
>NZ_JRMM01000113.1:0-14754 GCF_000972905.1 Mycobacterium sp. UM_Kg27 | reverse complement strand
GCACCGGCGACCGGTGTCCCGGACACCGTGGCCACCGCAAGTGCCGCGGCGAGCATGCCCGTCAGTAGCCGGGTCGCCCACATAGCCTGCCTCCTAAGGCAATTCGACTTTGCTCGCCAGCCACCGGCCGTCGACATTCTGCATCGTCATCTTCATCCGGGTGCGGTCCACCCGCGGGTCGGGCCGCGTGGTGTTGGTGATCGTCTGGTTGACCATCAACAGCACTACCACGGTGTCCTTGGAACCGGACTGCACGGCGGACTCCACCACCGTGCCCTGTGCGGTCGCCTTGTTGTCGATCAGCAGCTGCCGCAGCTGAACGCTGGCCTTGGTGTAAGTGTCTTTGAAATCCCCGGTCGCGCCGTTGAGGACCGCGCTGAAGTCGTCATCGACCTTGTTGGAGTCGATGCTGGTCAACACCTGGGCGTAGTCCACCGCCGCCTGGCGTCCAGCTGTTTCCGCCGCAGAGACCCGCTCCTGTTGCGCCAGCTGCCATCCGAGGCCGAAGACCAGCCCGAACACGGTGACATAAGCGGCTGCGACGGCCACGACTGGCAACGGGATCCGACCCTTGCGTGCCGGTGCTACCGCCGACTCCACGGTGGCGGCCTCGTCCGCGTCCTCGACGGCTTTCGACTCCGGTTCAACCGCAGTGGATTCCACGTCCTCGGGCGTGGTCTCGGCGGTCGGTTCGTCGGCGGTGCTCACCGCGGCATCTCCTTGAGCATCAACGAGGCGGTTCGATCAGCAGTGGCGGCCCGCCGTATGGGGTGGGAATCGTGTAGCGGCCCTTGGGGGTCGGGTCGGTGGTGGCCGCCAGGTCCGCACCGGGCGGGGGGCCAGCGGTGTCATCACCGGGTGGGCGTGGCGCATTGTGGGCGCCGCGCACCAGCACGGACTGGTCGGTGTCGCGGCAGTAGCCGTACAGGAACGGCTCCGGGTAGTCCGCCTGGGACAGAGGGCGCCGGGGCGTGCCGTAGTCGCAGGTGTAGCGCGGGTAGATGTCGACGGTCGCCCACATGCCGTCTTCGTGGATGGCCGAGCTGAGCGCCTCCACCGTGGAACCGCGGTAGTTGGGGAACAGGGCGTTGAGCGCGGGAGTGCGCACGTAGAGCAGCTGAGCGGGGGTGACCAGATTCCCCAGCAGCCCGACCATGGTGTCGGAGTTGTCGTCGAACAGCGCGTCGACCTGCGCCAGCATCCCCGGAGCCTGGTCGACCAATCGGTGGTATCCCCCGATCATCGAAGTGACGCCCTTGAACACTTTGTCGAGATTGGCTGATGTTGCGGCCATGCCGTTGTTGACGTCGCTGAGCATGGTCAGCACGATCCGGCTCGACCTGAGCAGGCTCACTGTCTCCGGCAGCACCGAATCCAGGGTGGACAGCAGGAAGGTGCCGCCGTCGACGATGTCGGTGAGCTTGCGCGGGCCTTCGTCGGAGAGGCTGAGCTCCTTCTTGATCAGATCGAGTTTGCGTGGATCGGTCTGGGCCAGCATGCCGTCGGCGTCGGCGAGCAACTGCGAAATGGGAATCGGCGTCGTCGCGCGATCCCGGGACACCACGCTGCCGGCCGACAGGAATGGACCGTCGTTCGAAGGGGGTTCGAAGTCGATGTACTGCTCGCCGGCCGCTGACAGGCCGGAGACGCGTACCGGGCTGGCGGCGGGAATCTTCACCTTCGAGTCGACGTTGGCGACCGCGTCGATGCCTTGCGGCGTGATTCGCAGCGACTCGATCCGGCCGACCGGCACGCCGCGCACCGACACGTCCTGGTTGGTGAGCAGTCCGCCGGAATCGGGCAGTGCGATGGTGATCTGGTAGGTCGATCGTGCCGGGTTCACCCGCAGTGCCCCCACCAGCAGGTAGCCGACCGCCACCACCAGGGTCATTGCCAACGCGAGCCCGGACAGCAGGTTCTTGCGCCGGTAGCCGGCGCGGACCAGGGCCACGATCTGGCGACTGAGTGCGTCGATCATGGTGTGGGCCTCGGTATCAGTGGGCCGGGCGCGGCGTCTTCGGCGTCAACCTCCGCCGGGGTCGGCGGTATCGGCGGGCCGACGGCCGTCCACGGTGCTTGGCCCATGTCGGTGTCCGGGCCGCGACCCACCACGCGTTCCTGCAGCCGCCACAGCGCGTATTTGATCGAACCGGCCATCTTGGCCCAGTCGTAGCGCTTCGGGCCGTGGAACGCCGGGTCGCCCTTGAACCCGGCGTCGGGCATGGAACCCCACACCAGGCGGTCGATGCTGGCGTGCATCGAAACACCCGAACCTGCCGTCATCTTGATGAACGGCGCCATCAGCCGGTTGAGGGCGGCCAGGCTGGTGCTGGGATCGGTGGCCACGTCGTTCCACGCACCGGCCACCACGTTGGCGTCCTTGATGAAGCTGTGCCCGGAATCGTCGGTCCCGGCAATCGACGGGAACCGGGCCAGCTGTCGGCTGGTCGCGCCCAATTGCTCGACCAGGTCGGCGATCTGGCTGGTGTTGTCCACCAGGGTGTCGGTCGCCGGCCCCGCCGCGTTGAGCACGTCGGTGAGTGCGGCGCTGCGGGCATCGAGTTGGTCGGCGAGCCGGCTGGTCTCACGAAGGGCCGTCTCGATCTCCCCGGATCGGGCGTTGAGTTTGGCCAGCAGCTCGTTGGACTGGTTGATCAGCTTCCCGAACGCCTTGCCCTGGTCGCCGGTGGCTTTCCCGGCGCCGTTGACGATGTTGGTGAAGTTCTGCACGGCGCCGCCGTTCACCAGCAGCGCTGCCGAGCTCAGCACCGACTCCACGGTGGCGGCCGAGGTGGTCGCATCCAGTCCGATGGAGTCGCCGCCCTTGAGCAGTGGCGCAGAGGGGTCAACGGAGGTCGGCGGTTTGATCGCCACGAAGACGTCCCCGAGCGGTGTGGCTGACCGCAGTTCAGCGGTGCTGCCCACCGGAATTCGGACGCCGTCCATGATGCGCAGCGTGCTGACCGCGGTGTAGTTGCGCGCGACCATCGACTCCATCTGGCCCACGTCGGCACCCGAGAGCTTCACCTTGGCGTGGCTGGGCAGGTTGAGCGCGTTGGCGAACACCGCGGTGATCAGGTAACCCCCGCTGCCGATACCCGGGGCCGGCAGCGGCAGGCTGTCCAGCCCGCTGGTGCCGCAGCCCGCTGCCGACGAGGCGATGACGGCACTGCACAACAAGGCGAGGGCAGTCCTCGGTGCCCGTCTCGATCGTGGTGTCACGTCTACTGTCCCATCATCGAAAGGCCGTCCAGGACATAGGTGAGGCCGAAGTCCGGCCCGTAGTCTGCCAAGGTTCCGGTGCCGCATCCCAATTGCCGGAGGTGCATCATGTTGCACAGTTCCTTGGTGCTTTGGCTGTCGACCAGGATCTTGTCGACCAGTGCGTGCAGGCGGACCGCTCCGTTGTTGGAGTCGACGGCGTTGTAGAGGTTCTCCAGCGTCAGCGGGAGCAGGTTGATCAGCTCGGCCAGGTCGCGCTGCTTGTCCACGAAGGTGGTTACGGCGGTGTCGCCGTTGAGAATGCTCTGTTTGAGGTGGTCCCGATTGGTCTGCAGCAGCGACGTTGCCTGGCTGACGATCTCGTTGAACTTGCGCCCGGTGCGCCCGGTACCGAAGTCCTCGTTGGCCAGCATCTGACTCAACTGACGCGTGGTGGAACCGAATTGACGCAGCTTCGCGTCGTTGCGGGCCGCGGCGTCCATCAGCGAGCTGAGATTGGTGATGATCGTGGTCAACTGGTCGCCGGTCGCCTCGCCACGGTCGGAGCTGAGCCGCAGGGCCAGGGACAGTTCGCTCAGTGCCGACTTGATCTTCTCGCCGTTGCCGTTGGCGATATCGGCGCCAGCGTTGATCACATCGGCCACCGGTCCGTTGCCCTTGCCGTCGCCGCCCAGTGACTTGGAGACCTTGTCGAGCATGTCGAGCACGCGATCGAACGCCACCGGTGTGCGGGTGCGGTTCAGCCCGATAGTGGTGCGGTCGGCCAACACCGGGCCGCCCGAATACGCCGGGGTCAGCTCGATCTGGCGTGCGGTGAGGATCGAGGTGTTGATGGTTACGGCGTTGACGTCGGCGGGGATCTTCACACCGCGGTCGACGGTGAACTCCGCCTCGACGTACTCGCCCTTGGGGGTGACCTTGCGGACCTTGCCGACCGGCATGCCGAGCACCGCGACCACATTGCCTTCGTAAAGGCCTGCGGCGCTGTCGAATTGGGCGGTGACGGTGATGTGCCCGCCGAAGGGGTTGAGATGTGAGCCGGCCACGACGGCAGTGATCAGTGCACCGGCGGTCAGCGTCGCCACCAGCGCCTTGACCCCGCGACGGCTCTTGCCGGCAGCTACCGGCTGGGTGCCGGGCAGCGTGGAGTCTGTGTCTGCCGGCTCCTCGATCGGATCGTCTGCGGTGGTCGTCGGTGTCGCACTCATTTGCAGTCCTTGAAGTACTCGATCATGCCGAACTGCTTGGCGCGGCCGCTGATGGCGCACATCCACGAGTCGATCGCGATCCCGTTGCCGGCGAAGAACTCGATACCGGGTCCATAGCCGGTGGCGTTGGTGATTCCCCGCAACGGCGGCGGTGCGGACTGGAGCAGGCTGCGCAGCAGGTCGTCGTGCTGGCCGAGCATGTCCGAGAGAGCGCGCAGATTGGCCAGCATGTCGTCGAGCATGGCGCGGTCGGTGACCACGACACTGTTGAGTTGGCCCGCCAGACTGGTCAACGCGGCCAGCATGGCGTGGAAGGTGTTCTGCCGTGCCACCAGCTCACCGATGAAGTCCTGGCTTTGATCAACCAGGTTTCCCAGATGCGTCTGCTGGTTGCGCAGGGTGGTGGCCACCCGCTGGGTGCTGGCGAGCAGGGTGCCCAGCTGGTCGCGGCGGTCGGCGGTGATCTTCGACAGCGTGTGCAGGTTGGCCATCGCTTGCGGAATCACCGGCGGCAGGCCGCTCAGTTGTTGGCCGAGCACGGCCAGGGACTGCCCGAACTGGTCGGAGTCAACCTGGTCGAAGGTGGTGGTGGCGTCTTCGAGCAGTGACTCCAGGGAGTAGGGAACCTCGGTGTGGGCGAGGTTGATCCGCTTGCCGGGCAGCGAGCCGGGGCCGTCGGGCTCGAGCTTGAGATACCGCGACCCGAGGATCGTCATCACCTGGATCTTCGCCCGGGTGTCCTTACCCAGGGGGACGTCGTTGCGAACGGTCAGGCCGGCGACCACGTGATCCCCGGCGAGTCGCATGCTCGTCACCCGGCCCACCTCGATGCCGGCGACCATGACCGGGTTTCCGGGGGCCAGCGCGGCGGCCTGGGCGAACTCCGCGGAGTAGCGGGTGTAGCCGAACCCGATCACCTTGACCAACAGTGCCGCGGCCACCACGACGGCCACCACGGCCAGGGCCCCGAACCCCAGCCAAGTGGTGTTGTAGGACTCCAGCGGTCGGGTGCGCCATTCGCGGAAGAACTTCTTGGTCGGTGTGGTCACGGCGCTCCACCCATGGCGCCATTCCTCCTCATCGCTTCGCTCTGCATCGTCATGGCGCAACCCATGGCGCCATTCCTCCTCATCGCTTCGCTCTGCATCGTCATGGCGCTATCCATCGACGGTGTTCCTGCATCGGGGAGAGTGCCATGCCAGGTTCTCCCGGGTGATCGGGCGCGCGTTGCCGGGGGTGGCAGCGTTGACGATGATCGTCGTGACGTCGTTGAAACCGGGGAAGAATCCCGTGGCGTTCAGGTCACACAGATAGGCGTTGCCGTAGGCGCCGTCTCCGAATGCGCGGCCCAGGCCCTTGAGCAGCAGCGGCAGGTTGGCGCCGGTGAACGCCAGCTGCGGTTCGATACCGGCCATGTGCTTGGTGAAACCGGGTTTCCGGTTGATCATCTCTTCCAGGGACGGGAAGACCTCGTCGGCGATCCGTGCGAGCTGTCGCGTCGTCTGGGCCAGGGAACCGACCGAGGACTGCAACGCCGGGCGCCGTGAATCCAGGTCGGTGACCGCGCGGCGGGCCTGGGTCAGGGCGTGATCCAGCTGGTCGTTCTGTCCGGCGATGGTGCCGGTAAGCCGGTTCAGGCTGGTGATGAGGTCCCCCAGCACCTCGTCGCGCCCGGCCAGCGTCGAGGTGAGGGTCGACGACTGGTCCACCAGCGCGGCGATCGACGCCTGGTCGCCCGACAGTGACTCCAGCACACCCTTGGTCAGATCGTCGGCCTGTTTGGGGTCCAGCAGCGACATCAGCGGCTTGAAGCCGTTGAGCAGGGCGCCGACGTCGAAGGACGGTTCGGTGTGCTCCACACCGATCACGCTGCCGCGGGGCAATTGTTCGGTGCTCCCGAGAGTCCCCAGCGACAGTCCGAGATAACGCTGGCCGATGATGTTCTGGTAGGTCACCGACGCGACGGTGTTGCCGTACAGCTTCTGGTCGCTTTGGACGATGAACGAGACCTTCGCGAGCTTCCCGTCCAGCGCGACCTTCTCGACCCGGCCGACCCGGACGCCGGCCATCCGGACGTCGTCGCCCTCGCGCAACCCGTACACGTCGGTGAACACGGCTGCGTACGGCGTCGTGGAGCCGGCCACATCGCGGCGCAGGGTGGCATAGACCAGCCAGGTCAGCACCGTCGACACGACCATGAAGAGAGACAGGCCGATCAGCGGTCCGCGGAATGTCACTTACGGCCTCCCGTTTTGCCGGGGCCGGGCGAGGCCCAAGAGACGGCGTTGCCCCGCGCGACCGGGCCGAGCAGCAGCTGCGTCGCCACCGATGCCGGCTCGCTTCGGCCGGTGATGGGTCCGACGATCAGACCGAGCTGATTGCGCTCGGCCTGGCTCCCGACAGGTCCTACGTTGCCGCCGAAGGACGCCGGCGCCGCCGGCTGCCACTCCGGTGCATGGGGCTGGGCCGGGATCGGCGGGCCGGGCGGTGGCGGGGGAGCAGGGTCAAGCGGGTCGGCGTTGCTGGGAACCCGCGGGAAGGGCCCGGTCCACCACGGCAGCGGCGGGTTGGTGTCCTCCAGGCTGCGATTCGGGTTCACCAGGGGCGGCCCGACGGCGCGCAGGTTACCGTCGGGGCCGATCTCGGTGCCGGCCGGCGGCTCGAGGCCGGCGGGGAAATGATAGTTCTGCGGCAGCAGTGTCTCGGGAAGCTCGGGCCGCACTGAGATCATCGGCGCCGTGTAGCAGCTGGGTCCCTTCACTTCGCCGTACTGCGGACAGTCCGCCCGGGTGTAGGTGTGCAGCGGGGTGAAGGACAGGTTGGCCCGCATGTTCCGGGTGATCAACTTGGGGTCGTAGAGCTGGTCGAAGAACTTGTCGGAGAGCCGGTTGACCCGGGTGAAGATCGGTACGTATTTGTCGGCGTTGTTGGCCAGCACGCCGATGACGGGCGTCAGGTCGTGGGTGATCTGGATCAGCTGGTCGATGTGGTTGTCGAGGGCTTCCCGGGCCACACCGACGGTGTGCTGGCCGCCCGAGACCAACGACGCCAACTCGGCACGCTTCTGGGCGAACGCTCGCATCGGTTCGACCGCTTCGTGCAGTGCGTCGACGAGCTCGGGAGCCGTGGACTGCAGGCCGTGGGTGGCGTCGACCAGGGCCGAGACCGTCGACGGGCCGGGCTCGGTGGCGACGATGCTGTTGAGCTGATCGAGCAGGCGCGACATCTGCGCACCCGTGTTGAGCAGCTTGACCCGCCGATTGTCGGTGGCCGCCCCGACCGCCGCAAGGATGCCCAGGCTGTGGTCTTCGCGGCCGCGACCGGTGGCGGCCAGGATGTCGCGCAGCTTGGACACCGTGGTCTGGAAGATCACCGTCGACAGTTCGCCGTTCTCGGCGATGTGGCTGCCGTCGCGGATGGTGGGGCCGCCGGTGCCGGAATCGACCAGCTGAATCGACGAGACCGCGAAGACGTTGGACGGCACTACTCGGGCCGTCACCGAAATCGGAATGTCTTTGGCGTAGCCGGGTTTGAGGTTGATGTGGACGTAGTTGGGCTTGCCGTAGGCGGCCGGGATCACGTCGGTGACGCTGCCGACCAGCAGTCCGTGATACTTGACGTCGGACTGGGCGGGCAGTCCGTCGCCGACGTTGATCAGGTCGGCGATCACCCGCACATAGGCGTTGAGCATGCCGGTGGACTTGGCCAGCAGGCCCGCGGTGGCCATCGCGATCACCAGCAAGACCGCGATTCCCGCACCCAGCAGCTGATTTTCGGACGGGCCGCGGCCGTCGGTGTCCAGCGAATTGGTCATGTCAGCCACCGAACCTTGCGCCGGCATCGATGCTCCACAACGCCATGGTCAGCAGCATGTTGACCATGATGACGATCGTGATGCTGGCGCGCATAGCCCGTCCCGCGGCCACCCCGACCCCCTCGGGGCCGCCGGAGGCGTAGAAGCCGTAGTAGCACTGCACGGTGGAGGCCAACCACACGAACACCACGCACTTGAGCACGGAGTAGACGATGTCTTTGCCGCTCAGCATCATGGTGAAGTAGTGCATGTACGGGCCGATCGAGCCGCCGCCGATGATGCCGGTGACCACCTGGCAGGTCAGATAGGTGATGGCCAGACAGGCCACGTACAGCGGGATCACCGCGATGGTCGCGGCCAGCAGTCGCGTGGTCACCAGGAACGGAATGGGCCGGATCGCGATCGAATCGAGGGCGTCGATCTCCTCGGCGATTCGCATGGCACCGAGCTGGGCGGTGAAGCGGCAACCGGCCTGCATCGCAAATGCCATCGAGGCCATGATCGGCGCCAGTTCACGGGTGTTGACCAGTGAGGAGATGATGCCGGTGGCCGGGCCGAGCCCCAGCAGGTTCAGAAAGTTGTAGCCCTCGATCGCCACCAGTGCGCCGGCGGTGAAGCCGAGGACGATCGCCACTCCGGCGGTGCCCCCACCCACCACGATGGAGCCGTTGCCCCAAGCGATGTCGGAGAGCAGCCGCAGAAACTCCTTGCGGTAGTGCCGAAACACGGTGGGAACACCGGCCGCGGCGCGGCCGAAGAACACCAGCATGTGTCCCAGACGAATCGTCGGCACCGACGCCATCCGGTACACGCGCAGCAACGGGCGCGCGAACGCCGGGACATAGGAGGAGGCAGTCAAATCACAGCCCCGTCCGTGGGTAGAGCACGTTGTAGAGCTCGCTGATGCCGACGTTGACGATCATCAGCACCAGGATCGATTCGACCACCGAAGCGTTGACCGAGTTCGCCACGCCGGCCGGGCCACCGCGGGTGGACAGGCCTTTCTGGCAGGACACCACCGCGACGATCGCGCCGTAGATCACGGCCTTGATCAGTGCGACGATCATGTCGCCGGTGGTGGCGAACGAGGAGAAGGTGGCCACGAAGCTGCCGGGCGCGCCCTTCTGGAAATACACGTTGAACAGGTAGCTGGCCAAAAAGCCTACGAAACAGGTGATTCCGGTCAGCGCTACCCCGATCATGATGGCCGCGGCGAAGCGGGGGACCACCAGTCGACGGATCACCGAGACGCCCATCACCTCCATGGCGTCGGTCTCCTCGCGCATGGTTCGCGAGCCCAGGTCGGCGGTGATGGCCGACCCGACCGCGGCGGCCATCAGCATGGCCGCCACCAACGAGGCGGCCTGCCGGATGACCGCCAGCCCGGCAGCCGCGCCGGCCAGTGAGGTGGCGCCGACCTGGTTGGCCAGTAGCGCGAACTGAATGGAGAGCGTGACTCCGATCGGCAAGGCCACCAGGACCGTCGGCAGCACTGCGGTGTTGGCCATAAACGCGCTCTGCCGGACGAACTCGCCCCATTGGAATCGACCGCTGAACAGGTCGGAGAAGAAGTACTGCACGGTGCGCACCGCCAGCACGCACTGTTCGCCGACGGTTGTCAGCGAGGCCAGCGGGTGGCGGTTGACATAACCGGTGGCCCAGTCCTGGATGGCTGCCACACCGTCGAGCGATGGCTCGGCGGCGAGGTCGCGGTCGTCCTGGGTGGTCATTGGTCGCCGATCGTGGTCGTAAGATCACCGTCGGTCGCCGGGCGCGTGTGCGGCGGGTGATCCATGGCGGCCACCATAGTCACAGTTCTTACTCCGCGGTAGGGTTCAGAACTTCTTGGACCAACTGGTGGGTAGATAGAAAGGATACGCATGGCGGACGTGAGGGAGGAGCTCATGGGGTCTCGCCGCGACCTTTCATCCGGACATGATGTCGGACACAATGCCCCGGCAGGGGCGCTTCAGGCAACATGACTCCGGTTATGGCCGGGTTACTGGCCAGTAGCACGCGTTTTGGTGGTTTTGGCGCCCACGTGCGGGCGTCGATGGCGATACTCGACCGGGACTGGTGTCACGCTTGGAAGGAAATCAGAAAGGTGTCGATGCGGGCAGGAGGGACACAGATCGCTGCCACGATCGCGTGCGCGATGGCAGTCGCCGGGGCGGTTGCACCAGGCTCCGCCGTGGCCGATCCGGTACCGCCGCCGCCGCTTCCCGGGTTCACCCCCGGACCCAGCGACTGGTCTCCGCGCATGGACATCTGGCCCTACAGCACCTTCACCTATCAGGTGACGCCCGAGATGATCGGCGGCATGTCGGATTCGTGCCAGTGGTTCAACGTCCAGTTCGACCCACTGATAGGACAGATCAACGACTTCAACCGCACCCTTGCAGATCACCGCGACGTCTACCCGGGCGTGCAGTCGCAGGCGGAAGCGGTGGTGGCCAACATCGACCGAGCGACCGGTTTCCTGGGACCGCGACTGCAGCCGCTGACCATTCGCAATACCCCGGACAACTTCGGCCCCTACTCGCCGATCTACGGCGGGGAACAGCTGACCGGCGTGCTGTTCCAGCTGTCCCGCATCGCTGACAGCATGCGCAAGAAACAGCCGGCAGGCTTCACGCGCCCCCACATCGACTCCGCGATGGGATGGGCCGACGCCCTGCGGAATTCCAGGGCATGCACCTGAGCGGCGATTGCCAACGCGGCGAAACCGGGCGTTGCGGTTCACCGCAACCAAGGAAGAACCCGCAGGGGCGGGTTGGGGTAGGTTCGGGAGGCGTTGCGGCCGAACGGCCTCCAGCAGCGGACCACGAGAGGTAGTTCAGGTGTCGGACCGTGAGGACGAGCAGGCGGCCGACCATGTCGAACCAGCGGCCGATGCCGTCGACGACAGTGCGGCGCCCGAGTCCGCCGAGTCCGCCGAGTCCGCCGAGTCCGCCGAGTCCGACGAGTCCGACGAGTCCGACGAGGATGCTGTCGCTGTCGAGACCGTGGACGACGCCGCCGGGCCCACGGAACGCAGCGGCGGCCTGAAGCCGAATCGGCGGTGGATCGCCGTGGCCGTCCTGGCGCTGGGCCTGATCGGGGCGGCCTACGAGGGCTGGCTGCTGTTCGCACACCATCAGCGCACGGTGGCCGCCGCGCAGGCCCTGGACGCCGCCGAGAAGTACACCCTGGTGCTCACCAGTGTGGACACAGGCGCGATCGACCAGAACTTTGCCGAAATCCTCGACGGAGCCACCGGCGAGTTCAAGGACGTCTACAGCGCGTCCAGTGCACAGCTGCGCCAACTGCTGATCGACAACAAGGCGTCCGCGCACGGCACCGTGATCGACTCGGCGGTCAAGTCCGCCACCAAGAACAAGGTCGAGGTGCTGCTGTTCGTCGATCAGGCGGTGAGCAACAAGACCGCCCCCCAGGCGCAGATCGACCGCAGCCGCATCGTGATCACCATGGAGAAGGTGAACGGCCGTTGGCTGGCCGCCAAGGTGGAGATGCCCTGAGCGAATGCGTCTCGCCTGACCTTCGCCGTCAATTGAATCCGAGCCAGCTGGGCAGCGCGCGTTCGTGTGCGTCGCACAGTACCTGTGCGGTGTCGCAGGACCCGCGTGGTACCCCGGCGCCGGTCCACATGCCGCCGGCGTCGCGGCGCAGCACGACCGCTGAGGACGAACCGCCGTCGAGCAGGATGGCGTGGTCACTGGCCAGGCCACGGAACAGGTCCTGCATGTTGTCGGGGGTGTAGTGGCCGCCCTGAAAGATGTACAGCTCGTCTTTGGCTCGTGAATAGCCCACGGCGGTTCGCGCCGCGCTCGGCCCGCCGTCGTTGAGTTGCCCGGTGAAGCCCGGGGCCAGCAGTCCCAGTCCGCTCACCGCGACGAATCGGTCCCCGCGTTCCACCAGGCCGGTGACCGTCGGCCCGGCCGAGTCGTAGTCGCCGCCGTCGCGGCCGCCACGCGGCCACACCACATAGGGTGCGCCGCGAGTCGGCAGGATCATCGTGGTAAGTGTCGACCAGTGCTCGTTGCCGCCGGACAGTCCTTGCTTGCCGGCGTAGGGCACGGTGCCGGTGACCGCGACGTTGGCCCGGCCCTTGCCGCGGGTGTTGTCCACGTAGGTGCCCAGCGGGGAACTGCACTTGGTGGTCCGCCAGGACCCGCCTCGCTGGCCGCGGATGTCGAAGAAGTTGGCGTTGATCGCCACCGTCGGCCGGCCCAGCGCCTGCCAGGCCTGCAGCGGGGTGTAGAGCTCGGAGGCCTGCATCAGCCCTTCGCTGGTGCGGGCCCGCGGATCACGTTCACAGCGGGCCTGGGGGCCGCTATGGCTGTCGACCAGCAGGTGCGGCTCGATGCGCTGCGAGGCCGACTTGAGGACCACCAGATGTCCACCGCCGGACATCTCATACCAGTCGCCGGCGGCGTTGAGCATCGGTGTGGGGTGCCCGCTGCCGAAGTTGTACACCAGGTAGGAGCCCGGGGTCCGCGCGATCGCGGCGGCCAACTGGTCTTGGGCGGCGGCACGCGCGGTCGGCTGGCCCGGGCCGATCGCCAGGATGGCGCAGAGCAGCATTGCGAAGCAGCCGGCCGCCAGCCGGCGCGCGAAAGCCACTGGAGTCGACACTGTTCATCCCTTCGGCTCCGGACTGGGGGAGGCACCGAATTCCTACGGTAGCCACCGAAACCCCCGGGACAACCTACGTGACCGAATTGTGCTGCGTCGGTGGCAGATTGGTTATGATCAGTGATCAGCCGCCGAGCCCGCGGTGCATCTCCCAGATAAGGATCTCCGACTCTGCGGACGCGGTAAGGCGTTGACCCCCGCCGGCTGTGCAGCGAACCGCGTCGCCGGTGTGTAGTGCACCGGCGCCCTCCAGATCGATACGGCCGGTCGCGACGAACAGATGGGTATACGGCGCATCGGGTAGCCCGACCCGGTCTCCGGGCTGCAGCCGCGCGGCGTAGAGCGTGGCACCCGCATTGCCGATGCTGATCGCGGCATCGGGGTCACTGCCCGAGGCGACGGTGATGAGCCCACCGCCGGCCAGTGCCGCACCGATGTCGTGCTGCTGATAGCCCGGCGTGCGCCCCGGTGTATCCGGCATGATCCACATCTGGATGAAATGCACCGGCTCACTGGCGGATTCGTTCTTCTCGGAATGCAGAATGCCGGTGCCCGCCGACATCCGTTGCGCCAGACCGGGATGAATGACGCCGGTATTGCCGATCGAATCGCGATGACTCAACGCGCCGGAAAGCACCCAGGTGACGATCTCCGCGTCGCGGTGGGGGTGGGTGTCAAAGCCGGCATCCGGTTCCACCACGTCATCGTTGTTGACCAGCAGCAGCCCGTGATGGGTGTTGTCCGGGTCGTAGTAATCGTTGAACGAGAACGAATGCCGCGAATTCAGCCAGGGCGCGCGGGTGGCCGCGCGGTCATCAGCCCGTCGCACATCAAGCAGGCCGGTCATGGCTTCCAAGGTTAGCGCGCCAAAGCGGCTGGTTCCGCTGGTCGAGACGGGTTAGCCTCAGTCGGGTGAGCCGTCCCAGCCTGCAGCACCTCCAGGTGGACGGCCTCATCGCGGCGGCCGGCGGTGACCCGTGGGCGGTCGACGACAGTCTGCAGGCCGGCAGCCCCACCCAGATCAACTTCCTGGCCCAGGCATTCCACTCGGCCGCCGGCTCAGCGACAACGGCCGAGGAAACGTTTGTCACCGCCCAGCAGCACTTCGAGCAGTACAACAGGGAGAACGGCGAGCAACCGATCAACAACAGCGCCGAGGTGCAGCGGGTGAAGGACGGCCTGCACGCCACCAATCAGCAGCTCGGCCAGATCGCCGCCGACCTGGAGACCATCGCCGCCGCCCTGGCCCAGGCCCGCGCCGCCTCGCTGGCCAACAGCACCGCGCTCAACGCCAACCTGATCGTCCTCGACGCCCGCATCGGCGTGTACCTGGAACAGGAGCGTCAGGGCCACGACCACGACGCAGACATCGCCCAGTGCCGCCGGTTGGCCGAGGAGGACACCGAGACCGCGCTGCACAACGCCACGGTCATCCGCAACGGCTACTCCAAAACCCTGCAACAAGCCTTGACGAATCTGCGGGTCAGGGACGGCTACGACCCTGAGGCGCAGCTGCACGAATTCGACGCGGACGCGCCGGCGCCGCCACCGGGACCCGCTCCCGACGATCCCAAGCAGTTCAATGACTACTGGAACAGCCTGACGCCCGGACAGAAGGACTGGCTCTATAACTCCGACCACAACATCGGCAACCACCCGGGAATGCCCTGCGACCCGCCGGATCATCTGGGCTACGACCACTACAACAAATTGCACCTGGCTGACGAAATCGTCCGGGCCCAGGACGCGGCCGCGCAGGCCGATGCGTTGCGCAGCCAGCACCCGGACTGGGCTGCCGGCAACAACATTCCGCGCCCCAACCAGCCGGGGGCGATCTTCGATGACCGCGTCGCCTACGAGCTGTCTCTTATACAC
>NZ_JRMM01000112.1:0-15013 GCF_000972905.1 Mycobacterium sp. UM_Kg27 | reverse complement strand
ATGTGTATAAGAGACAGGATCAGCGCGACGCACACCCCGATCAGCATCGACTTCTGCATGCCGCGCAAAATCTGTGCCAGCAGGTCTTGGCCCAACGCGTTGGTGCCCAGCCAGTGTCGAGCTCCGGGCGGAACCAGCAGCGCGTCGTAGTCCAGGTCGGTGTAAGAGTAGGGCAGCAGGCCCGGCAGGGTGTAGCAGCCGACGAACATCACCGCGAGCAGTGCCAGCGCGCCGACCGCGCTGCGGCTGCGCAGGAACCGGCGCAGCACCAGGGTGCGCCGCGAGGCGAACTCGATCTCGGTACTCATGACACCCGCACCCGCGGGTCGAGCATCGCGTAGATGACGTCGGAGAGCAGCCCGGCCAGCAGCACCACGCCACCGGAGAACACCGTGATGGCCGCGACGATGTTGGTGTCCTGAGTCGCCACGCCCTGCACCACCCATTCGCCCATGCCGTGCCAGCCGAAGATCTTTTCGACGAACACCGCTCCGGTGACCAGCCCGGCCACCCCGTAGGCGAACAGTGTCGCCATCGGGATCAGCGCGGTGCGCAGCCCGTGTTTGAACAGCGCGCGACGGCGGGTGAGTCCCTTGGCCCGTGCGGTGCGGATGAAGTCCTGGCCGAGTACGTCGAGCATCGCGTTGCGCTGGTAGCGGCTGAAGCTGGCGGCCGCGCCCAACGCCAGGGTCAGCGACGGCAGCACCAGATGCTGCAGCCGATCGGCCAGCCCGGGCCAGAAGCCGGTGATCAGCCCGGGGGAGGTCTCGCCGGTGTAGTCGAACAGCTGGGCGCCCAGCGCCCAGTTCACCCGTAGTGCGCTGAGGATCACCAGGTTGGCCAGCACGAAGGTCGGTACCGACAACACCAGCAACGCGGCCATGGTGATGACCCGGTCCGACAGTCGGTATTGGCGTACCGCCCCCCACGCGCCGGCCACCACGCCGATCGCGGTGCCGGCCAGGGAACCGACTACCAGCAGGCGCAGGCTGACTCCGACACGCCGGCCCAGTTCCCCAGAGACCGGCTGGCCGGTGACGGTGACACCGAAGTCGCCGCGCACCGCGTGCGAGGCCCAGTGCGCGTAACGCAGTGGAATCGGCTTGTCCAGGCCGAGCTCGGCGGCCTTGGCGTCGATCACGGCCTGCGGCGGACGTGGGTTGCGCTGCATGAGGCTGTCCAGCGGCGCGAAGGCCAACGAGGTCAGGCAGAAGGTCAGAAACGAGGCGAGGCCCAGCAGCACCAGGTAGTTCAGCGCCCGGCCGGCCAGAAACCGCGTCATGGCCAAAAGGGTAGAGGTCGGCGCCGGAGCAGGCGTTGCCGGCAGAGCATTATCGAGTGATTTTTACCCGTGAAATCCGGGGGCTCCTTCACTAGGCTCCGCTGCACCGCGACAGAGGAGAAGACCTGTGACCGTCACCGATGACTACCTGGCGAACAACGCTGAATACGCGAAGACCTTCACCGGTCCGCTGCCCATGCCACCGAGCAAGCACGTCGCGATCGTCGCCTGCATGGACGCCCGCCTCGACGTCTATCGGGTGCTGGGTCTCAAAGAGGGCGAGGCGCATGCCATCCGCAACGCCGGGGGTGTGGTCTCCGACGACGCGATCCGCTCCCTGGCGATCAGCCAACGGTTGTTGGGCACCCGCGAGATCATCCTGATCCACCACACCGACTGCGGGATGCTCACCTTCACCGACGACGACTTCAAGCGCTCCATCCTGGAAGAGACCGGCATCCGCCCAACCTGGTCGGCCGAGGCCTTCCCGGACCCGGTCGAGGATGTCCGCCAGTCGCTGCGGCGGATCAAGGCCAGCCCGTTCATCACCCAGACCACGTCGCTGCGCGGGTTCGTCTTCGACGTCGCCACCGGCAAGCTCGACGAAGTCACCCTCTAGCGTCGGCCGGCCCCTTTCCGTCGGCGTGCATGGCGGTACCCGACGCAGCCTCGCGCGGGGGAAAGGGGCCGGGGGAGGGGTCCTGGACGAGCAGATCACATTGACAGCAGCGCGGGGCGGCTGGTTGCATAGCCAGCTATAACCAACAAATATGGTAAGTCTCACCAAGATTATCGGGTATCTCTGGCAAGGAAGTCATGACCAGTAACGTCACTGCGCCCCCCGAGGCCGCCACGGCTGGGCACTATCAGCTCACGCATCTGCGCACCCTGGAGGCCGAGGCCATCCACATCATCCGGGAGGTGGCGGCGGAGTTCGAGCGTCCGGTGCTGCTGTTCTCCGGCGGCAAGGACTCCATCGTCATGCTGCATCTGGCCGTCAAGGCGTTCGCGCCGGGCCGGCTGCCGTTCCCGGTGATGCACGTCGACACCGGCCACAACTTCGACGAGGTCATCGCCGCGCGTGACGAGCTCGTCGCCCAGACCGGGGTCCGGCTGGTGGTCGCGTCGGTGCAAGACGACATCGACGCCGGAAGGGTGGTCGACGACGGGCCGTCGCGCAACCCGCTGCAGACCGTCACGTTGCTGCGGGCCATCCGCGAGAACAAGTTCGACGCCGCGTTCGGCGGTGCCCGCCGCGACGAGGAGAAGGCTCGCGCCAAGGAGCGGGTGTTCAGCTTCCGCGACGAGTTCGGCCAGTGGGACCCCAAGGCCCAACGGCCCGAGCTGTGGAACCTCTACAACGGCCGGCATCGGGCCGGCGAGCATATTCGGGCGTTCCCGCTGTCGAACTGGACCGAGTTCGACATCTGGTCCTACATCGGAGCCGAGGAAATCGCGCTGCCGTCAATCTATTTCGCGCACCAGCGCAAGGTGTTCCGGCGTGACGGCATGCTGCTGGCCGACCACGAGTTCCTGCGCCCCGTGGACGGGGAAGAGGTGTTCGAGACTTCGGTCCGGTTCCGCACCGTCGGCGACGTCACCTGCACGGGCTGCGTGGAATCCACGGCGGCCACCGTCGAAGAGGTGATCGACGAGACCGCGGTATCGCGGTTGACCGAGCGCGGGGCGACTCGCGCCGATGACCGGATCTCCGAAGCAGGCATGGAAGACCGCAAGAGGCAGGGGTATTTCTGATGGGTGCGGCAACCACGCTGCTTCGAATCGCCACGGCCGGATCGGTCGACGACGGCAAGTCCACGCTGATCGGACGGCTGCTGTTCGACTCCAAGGCCGTCATGGAGGACCAGCTGGCCTCGGTCGAGCGCACCTCCCGTGAGCGCGGCAACGACTACACCGACCTGGCCCTGGTGACCGACGGCCTGCGCGCCGAGCGCGAGCAGGGCATCACCATCGATGTCGCTTACCGCTATTTCGCAACGCCGAAGCGGAAATTCATCATCGCCGACACCCCGGGGCACATCCAATACACCCGTAACATGGTGACCGGCGCCTCGACCGCTCAGCTGGCGATCGTGCTGGTCGACGCACGGCACGGGCTGCAGGAGCAGTCCCGCCGACACACCTTCCTGGCGTCGCTGCTGGGGATTCGCCACATCGTGCTGGCGGTCAACAAGATGGACCTGATCGACTGGGACGCCGAGAAGTTCGAGGCGATCCGCGACGACTTCCACTCGTTCGCCACCCGCCTGGACGTGCACGATGTGACGACTATCCCGATCTCGGCGCTGCTCGGCGACAACGTGGTGACCAAGTCGGACAAGACGCCCTTCTACGACGGTCCGGCGCTGCTGTCGCACCTCGAAGAGGTCTACATCGCCGGTGACCGCAACCTGGTCGACGTGCGGTTCCCGGTGCAGTACGTGATCCGCCCGCAGACCCACGAGCACGCCGATCACCGCAGCTACGCCGGCACGGTGGCCAGCGGCGTGCTGCGCCCCGGCGACGACGTCGTGGTGCTGCCGTCGGGCAAGCCGAGCCGGATCGCCGAGATCGAGGGGCCGAACGGCACAGTGGCCGAAGCATTTCCGCCGATGGCGGTCTCGGTGAGCCTCACCGACGACATCGACATCTCCCGCGGCGACATGATCGCCCGCACCAACAACCAGCCGCGGGTGGTCCAGGACTTCGACGCCACGGTGTGTTGGATGGCCGACGGCGCGACGCTGCAGCCGGGCAACGACTACATCATCAAGCACACCACCCGGACCACCCGGGTGAAGGTGATGGCGCTGGACTACCGCCTCGACGTCAACACCTTGCACCGCGACAAAGACGCGAACACGTTGAAGCTCAACGAGCTCGGCCGCGTCTCGCTGCGCTCGCAGGTGCCGCTGATGCTCGACGAGTTCACCCGCAATGACTCCACCGGCTCGTTCATCCTGATCGACCAGGCCACCAACGGGACCGTGGCCGCCGGCATGGTGCTGCGCGACGTGTCGCCGCGGACCGCGAGCCCCAACACCGTGCGGCACGAGTCGCTGGTCACCGCGACGGACCGGTTGTCCAAGGGCCGCACCGTGTGGCTGACCGGGCTGTCCGGCGCGGGCAAGTCGTCGGTGGCGATGCGCGTCGAACAGCTGCTGCTCGAAAGGGGAACGCCGGCTTACGTTCTCGACGGCGACAACCTGCGCCACGGCCTCAATGCCGACCTGGGCTTCTCGATGGCCGACCGTGCCGAGAACCTGCGCCGGCTGGCACACGTGGCCACCTTGCTGGCCGACTCCGGCCAGATCGTGTTGGTGCCGGCGATCAGCCCGCTGATCGAGCATCGCCAGCTGGCCCGTCAGGTGCACACCGACGCCGGGTTCGACTTCGTCGAGGTGTTCTGCGACACCTCGCTGGAGGAGTGCGAGCAGCGTGACCCCAAGGGGCTCTACGCCAAGGCGCGCGCGGGCCTGATCACGCACTTCACCGGTATCGACAGCCCCTATCAGCGGCCGCGGAATCCCGACGTGCGGTTGAGCTCGCAGAACAGTGTCGACGAGCAGGCCCGCCAGGTCATCGCGGCGATCGACGACCGCAAGTGAACGATCACCAGCTGGCCGCGCACCTGGCCACCGAGGCGGGCCGGCTGCTGCTGCGCGTCCGCGAGGAACTGGCCGACGCGACAGAGGGGGAACGGAAGGCGGCCGGCGACCAGCGTTCGCACGACTTCCTGATGGCCGCACTGGCGAGCGAGCGGCCCGACGACGCGGTGCTGTCCGAGGAGGGCGCCGACAACCCGGTCCGGCTGGCCGCCGAGCGGGTGTGGATCGTCGACCCGCTGGACGGCACCCGGGAGTTCAGCGAACTCGGCCGCGACGACTGGGCCGTGCACGTGGCGCTGTGGCAATCCGGCGAGCTGTCCGCCGGGGCGGTGGCGCTGCCCGCGCGGGGCAGCACGCTGGCCACCCCGACGGTTGCCGCCCCGCCCGCGTACGCCGGCGCGCCCCGCATCGCGGTGTCGCGCAGCCGTCCGCCCGCGATCGCCGAAGCGGTTCGCGAGCGACTGGACGGCGTGCTGGTGCCGATGGGCTCGGCGGGGGTGAAGGTTGCCGCTGTGGTGCAGGGCATCGCCGATGTGTACGTGCACGCCGGCGGGCAATACGAGTGGGACTCGGCTGCCCCGGTGGCGGTGGCCCGGGCCGCGGGCCTACATACCTCGCGCATCGACGGGTCACCACTGGTCTACAACCGGGCGGACCCGCTGCTTCCCGACCTGGTGGTGTGTCGCCCCGAATACGCGCAAGCGGTGCTCGCGGCAATCAGTTGAGCCGCCAGATGGAAGAATGCTCGCAATGCGCATGTCGGCCAAGGCGGAGTACGCGGTGCGAGCGATGGTCCAACTGGCCACCGCCGAGCCCGGCGCCCTGGTCAAGACCGACGAAATAGCGGCCGCGCAGGGTATTCCGGCGCAGTTTTTGGTCGACATCTTGTCGGATCTGCGCACCGACCGGCTGGTGCGCAGCCAGCGCGGCCGCGACGGCGGCTACGAACTGGCCCGGGCGGCCACCGCGATCAGCGTCGCCGACGTGTTGCGCTGCATCGACGGCCCGCTGGCCAGTGTGCGCGACATCGGTCTGGGCGATCTGCCCTACGCCGGGCCGACCGCCGCGCTGACCGACGTGTGGCGGGCGTTGCGGGCCAGCATGCGCTCGGTGCTCGAGCAGACCAGCCTGGCCGACGTGGCCGGCGGTGAGTTGCCGGCGCATGTCGCCGAACTCGCCACCGATTACCGCACCCAGGAGCGCCAGCGTGGCCATTCGCCCAGTTGATTCGGCGGTCCAGCGTCGGCTCTCCTGCGTCGAGCCTCGCTAACCGCCGGGCTGATTCGGCGGTCCAGCGTCGGCTCTCCTGCGTCGAGCCTCGCTAGCCCGAGCCGTACGGCCGGGTCAGGATCTCCAGGTAGTGGCCGCCGGGATCGCGGAAATACACCCCGCGTCCGCCGTCGTTGTGGTTGATCTCGCCCGGGCGTTCACCGCGCGGATCGGCCCAGTGCTCCAGCCCGCGCTCGCAGATCTTGGCGTAGATCGCGTCGAAGTCGGACTCGGAGACTAAGAACGCGTAGTGCTGCGGCCGGATCTCCTCGCCGTCGGGCACGTCGGCGTAATCGAGGCTGGCCTGGTGATCGAGTGCGACGACCTGGAAGTGGCCGAACGGCTGCGGTGCCGGCAGTCCGAACAGCTCGGCCAGAAACGCTGCCGATGCCTGCTTGTCGTGCGCGGCCACGATGGTGTGGTTGAACGAAATGCCCATTGCTCAAGTGTCGGCCGTGTAGGCCGCCCATGCCACAATCGCGGTCATGCAGGTGGGAATGACCATGCCCGTGATGGAACCGGACCTCGACGCAACGCTGTTGCGGGACTGGGCGCGAGCGATCGACGACGGGCCGTTCGCGTCGTTGTGCTGGGGCGAGCGGATCGCTTTCACCAACCCCGACAGCCTGACCCTGCTGGGTGCGCTGTCGGCCTGGACCGAGCGGGTGCGGCTGGTGACCACGGTGATCGTCCCGCAACTGCATGACCCGGTCATGCTCGCCAAAGCGCTGGCCACCGCCGACCTGCTCAGCGGCGGCCGGCTTACCGTCGGGCTCGGCATCGGCGGCCGGGACGAGGACTACCGGGCGGTCGGCGCGGATCCGGCGAGGCAGAAGATGGGCGAGTTGGCTGCCGCGGTGGCGATCATGCGGCGCGTCTGGGCCGGCGAGAAGCTCACCGAGTCGGTGCTGCCGGTCGG
This sequence comes from Mycobacterium sp. UM_Kg27, assembly GCF_000972905.1. Classification (NCBI taxonomy): domain Bacteria; kingdom Bacillati; phylum Actinomycetota; class Actinomycetes; order Mycobacteriales; family Mycobacteriaceae; genus Mycobacterium; species Mycobacterium sp. UM_Kg27. Next base: position 7,935 of record NZ_JRMM01000112.1, on the reverse strand, counting down.
ACCGGCGCCCACCCAACCCGGCGGGCCGCCACTGCTGGTCGGCACCATCGGCCCCAAGACGTTGCGTAGCGCGGCGATCTGGGCCGAAGGACTGGCCGGCATCACCATGGACCTGGATGTCGCCAAGCAGAACGACCTGTTCGACGTCGCCCGCGACGCCTGGCAGCAGGCGGGCCGGGCCAAGCCACATCTGGCGACGTCGTTCTGGTTCGCGCTGGGGGACCGTGACGAGGCCCGCGATCAGGTGCGTCGGCACCTGCTGCGCTACATGAACTGGATTCCCGCCGAGTATGTCGAGGCGATGGCCCCGAGCACCGGCTGGGCCGGCAGCGAGGACGAGCTGGCGCAGGTGCTGCAACGCTTTGCGGCGGTGGGCACCGATGAGGTGCATCTGATCCCGACCAGCTCTGACCTGGGCCAACTGCGCTGCGTGGCCGATGTGGTCGCCGAGGTCAACCGGGCCGGCTGAGCGGGCGATCCGCTGGTTGCGACACCGTCACGGAAGCGTCTCTATCGTCCTCCGGCAGCCACACCAGTCCTAGAAATCACTATCGTCACAGTGGTGCGAGGCCCGGGAGCGGGTCCTGGGAAAGGTGTGACATGTCGGCGACACGTCGAATCGTCTCGGCGGCAATGGTGCCAGTCGTCGTCCTGGGGATGGTCGCCGCCAGCGAGTTCGCGCCGGCGAGCGCGGCCACCTGCAACGCCCCCGAAGCCAATATCGATCCGCCACCGGGCTCGCCGACCACCGGAGCCGGTCAGCTGCCCACCGGGCGCCGTCCCCGCGGTACCAATGATCAAGCGCCGTTGCCCAAACTGGGCCCGCTGATCGCCGCGCTGATCAACCCCAACGGCACCATTCGGCAGCAGGCCGCGGTGGTACCCCCGCAGCCCAATCCCGGTGGCCAAGCCGTGCCGGACGTCGCCCAACCCGTCCAGCCCGTCCCGGTGCCCGGAGCAGATCCGGGGTTGTCGACGGCCGATCCCGGTGGCGCTATTGCCGGAGCCCAGACGTCGCTGGTGGAGTGGATGACCGGGCCCAACAGCCCCAACCAGACCCTGCAACGCTTCGGCATCTCCGGCACCGACCTCGGAATTCCCTGGGACAACGGCGATCCCGCCAACCGCCAGATCCTCTACGCGTTCGGCGACACCTTCGGTTACTGCCGTATCCAGGGCAAGCAGTGGCGACAGAACGTGCTGTTCCGCAGCAATGACAACAATCTCGCCGACGGCATCACCATCGGCCCCGGAGCAGTGGGCAACAAGTACTCGGGATCGCCACTGCGGCAGGCGAATTTCTCCAAGCAGATACTGCCCGCGGTGCAACTGGCGCCGCAGCAGGAGGGCATGATCCCCACCGCCGCGATCGGGATCGCCGGCAACCAGTACATGAACTTCATGTCCATCAAGCAGTGGGGCCGCGACGGCGAGTGGTCCACCAACTATTCGGCGATCGCGGTTTCCAACGACAACGGCGAAACGTGGGGCGTCTATCCCGGCACCGTGCGCTCGACGTCGCCGGAGAACGTTCCGCGGGCGCGTTTCGTCCCCGGTAACGAGAAATTCCAGATGGGCGCATTCCTGCGGGGCAACGACGGCTACCTGTACTCCTACGGAACGCCGTCCGGTCGTGGCGGCTCGGCGTATTTGTCGCGGGTGCCCGAGCGCGCCATTCCCGACCTGACCAAGTACCAGTACTGGAATGGCGACAGCGGATCCTGGGTGCTGGCCAACCCGGCTGCGGCCACGCCGGTGATCCCCGGCCCGGTGGGCGAGATGTCGGTGCAGTACAACACCTACCTGCGCCAGTACCTGGCGCTGTACGGCAACGGCGGCAATGACGTGGTGGCCCGCACCGCGCCCACCCCGCAGGGGCCGTGGAGCGCCGAGCAGACGCTGATCCCCACCGGCCAGATCCCCGGCGGCATCTACGCGCCCTACGTGCACCCGTGGTCGACCGGCAAGGACGTGTACTTCACGCTGTCGCTGTGGAACGCCTACGACGTGATGCTGATGCACACGGTGCTGGGGTAGCGGCTCAAAGGATCGTCAGGTGTCGATCTTCGGCACCGGAAACCGTTGTCAGAGCGATCGATTGATCGAACGTGACGAATCTGCCGTCGTTGGCGACGGCCAGTGCCAGCAAGTACGCGTCGGTGACCTGTTTGGAGCTGTGCACCCGGGCGGGATCGACAACGCCGGCATCGAGAAGGCTCACCGCGCAGGTCCAGAACTGGTGGTAGCGGGTCCCCGTGGCCTGAACCAACATGCCGATGGCGTAGTTGGGCGTGACCGGATTCGGATATCGGGGCTGGCTGATGATGCGCACGAAGCCGTTCTGGGTGATCGCGCACGATGCCCAGCCGTGGCCGATCTCGGTGTCCAGCCACGACCGTGCCCGTTCGTGGTCGACGTGATCGCGGTCGAGCAGCGCCAACAGCACATTGACGTCCAGCAATGACCGCATCTGATTCAGACGCCCTCTTCGTCGCGAAGTCGGTCGATGAGGGCATTGGAAACCGCGGTGCCGCGGTGCGGTAGCGGAGCGAAGCCGTGGAACGACTCGGACTCCTGCATCGAGGTGTCTTGCCTGGTCAGCGCCTGCCGGGCCAACTCGGAGAGCACTTCGCCCACTGGGCGCCGCTCGCGGTGTGCCCGCTCCTTGACCGCCAACAGCACGTCATCATCGATAGACAATGTGGTGCGCATACATCTGATGCTAATGCATCAATCCGTGGATCGGCTCCGGTGCTTAAGTTCACTTAGTGAACTAAGTGGAGTCAACTTTGATGGTTGACCTCACCTATCGTCAGGCGTCGAGCACCGCACGCAACGCCGCACCCACCTTGGTGATCACCCCGGGGGTGTAGCCGGGGATGTTCATGGTGACCCCACCGACACCCGCATCGAGCACCTTGGTCTTGATCTGCTCGGCGATCGATTCGGGGCTGCCGGCCACCATCCGCTGACTCATTGCGGCGGGAATCTGATCGGTGGTCACGCCCTCGCCGGCCAGGGCGGTGAGCAGCATGGTGGTCTCCAGGGTCGCCGGGTCGCGGCCCACCTCGTCGCAGCTGCGCCGCACCGCGTCCATCTTCGCGCGGACCTCGTCGAACCCGGTGATGAGGTTGAGGTGGTCGAAGTGACGCGCGGCCAACGGGATTGTCTTCTTCTCGCCGCTGCCGCCGATCAGCAGCGGAATGTGGTCGCGGAAGCGGGGTTCGGCCATCGCCTCTTGGGTGCGGTACCACTTACCTTCGAATGTGGGTCGCTCGCCCTTGATCATCGGCAGGATGATCTGCAGCGCCTCGTCGAGCCGGTTGAAGCGGTCGGTGAAGGTACCGAATTCGAAGCCCAGCTGGTCGTGTTCGAGCTCGAACCAGCCAGTGCCGATGCCCAGGATGGCGCGGCCGGCACTGACCACATCGAGCGTGGTGATGATCTTGGCCAGCAGCGCCGGGTTGCGGTAGGTGTTGCCGGTGACCAGCGTGCCCAGCTGCACCTGCTGCGTCGCGGTCGCCAGCGCGCCCAGAGCGGTATAGGCCTCGAGCATCGGCTGATCGGGGGAGCCCAGCATGGGCAGTTGATAGAAGTGGTCCATCACGAAGACCGCGTCGAACCCGGCGGCCTCGGCCTCGCGGGCCTGTGCGATGACGGTGGGGAACAGCTCCGAAACGTCGGTGCCGTAGGAGAAGTCGGGAATCTGGAAGCCAAGGCGAATTGTCACTTAGCCGACCTTAGTTTCGAACGGCGCATCCCGGGGCGATTTGCGCTGTGCGCGAAAGGAACGTGCACCTCTTTGGCAGCTGATGCCCAGAGAACACAGGGCATCCGCCCGGAATTGCAAGGGATTTCCCTGATGCGCGCCGCGCCGACGGACCCATAGCTTTTTATCAGGTTCAGCGGGTTTGTCGAGGTGCCCGACGGGGGCGCCGTGATTGCGGGGAAGGCCGAGATGGTCGGCAAGGGCGTCGGCGGCAGTCCAGGCGGTGCCGGCGGCACTCCGTAGCCGCGGCGCAAGGGCCGCATCCGGAGGGGTTGACCGCTGGTGGCCGCCGTACTCAGTGGAAGCCCGTAGCGGCGGGCGAAACGGCTGAAGCCTCCGAACGGACCTGCGCTGGCCTTTTCAGCGGTTACGCTTCGCCGAAAACCGCGCAAACCGCGGCAAGGCCGACTCTTTGGAGGTATGCCTCATGGGGCTCACCACAGGAATCATCGTCGTCGTAGCCATATTCCTGCTCCTCACGGTGCTCGTGATCGCGGGCTACAACGGCCTGGTTCGGGCGCGCAACGCGTACAAGAACGCCTTCGCCCAGATCGACGTTCAGTTGCGGCGTCGCTTCGACCTCATTCCCAACCTGATCGAAACCGCCAAGGCGTACATGGCGCATGAGCGCCAGACCCTGGAGGCGGTCGTCAATGCGCGTGGCGCCGCGATGAACGGCCTTGCCGCCGCCCAGGCCAATCCCGGTGACCCGGCGGCGATGCAGCAGTTGGCGCAGGGGCAGCAGGCGCTCGACGGCGCGCTGAGCCGGCTCAACCTGGTGGTCGAGCAGTATCCCGACCTCAAGGCGAACCAGAACATGATGCAACTGTCGGAGGAACTGACCTCCACCGAAAACAAGGTCGCGTTCGCCCGCCAGGCCTACAACGACGCGGTGATGAACTACAACAACCGGCGCGAGACGTTCCCCGGCAATGTCTATGCCGGCATGTTCAACTTTGCGCCGGCCGCCCTGCTCGAGATCCCGCCGGAGCACCCGGAGATGCGGGACGCGCCGAAGGTTCAGTTCTGACCGACCGGCGGCCATGAACTTCTTCGAGCATCAGCGGGCCGCCAAGGGAACCACGCTGAAGCTGGTGCTGCTCTTCGGGGCCGCGGTGATGGCGTTGGTCGCGGCGATCGATGCCGCCGCGGTGATTGCGATGCTCTATCTCTCAAAGGATTACGGCGGAATCGATTCATCATCGATTCTGGCGATCGTCATCGTCGTCACCGCGATCACGCTCGTGATCATCGCAGGGGGAACGTTGTTCAAGACAATTTCGCTGCGCAAGGGGGGCGCTGCTGTCGCCGCGGCCGTCGGCGCGGTGCCCGTGGACCCGACGACGACCGACCCGCAGTTGCGTAGGTACGTCAACATCGTCGAGGAGATGTCGCTGGCGTCCGGCGTGCCTGCGCCACGTCTGTTCGTCATGCCGGGTGAACCCGGAATCAACGCTTTCGCCGCAGGTTTCACACCGGCCGATGCTGCGATCGCGGTGACAGGCGGCGCCCTGGCACAACTCAACCGTGATGAATTACAGGGTGTCATCGCTCACGAGTTCAGCCACATCCTCAACGGTGATATGCGGCTGAACATTCGACTCATCGGACTGCTCAGCGGAATCTTGCTGATCGGAATGATCGGCCTGCGCATGCTGCAGGTCGGCGGCCGCGGGAGCGACGGCAAACGCGCGCTTCCCCTCCTTGCGTTCGCGTTCGCGATGATGGTGCTCGGCTACGTCGGCGTGTTCTTCGCCAACGTGATCAAGGCCGCGGTAGCACGGCAACGGGAGTGGCTGGCCGACGCGTCGGCGGTGCAGTTCACGCGCCAGACCGACGGCCTCGAAGGCGCGCTGAAGAAGATCGGCGGCATACCGACCGGTTCGCGGCTGCGCGACTCCCGCAATGCCGCCGAGGTCAGCCACATGCTGTTCGGAGAGGGCGCGCGACGGTCATTCGCGTCGTTGTTCGCGACGCATCCGCCCCTCACGGACCGGATCAGGGCGCTCAACCCCACCTTCGACCCCGGCGAAATCGCCGAACTGCAGCAGCGGTACGCCAATCAGGCACCCGACGGCCTGGCCGAGGACGTCGCCGCAGGTTTCGCCCCCGCCGCAACGGCGCTCGGCCGTCAGACCCCCGCACCAGAGCAAGTCTCCGATGCCGGCTGGCGCACCAGCCCCGAGCAAGTCGTGGCTCGCGCAGGCACCTTCACTCCGGCCGACCTGAAGTACGGCGCGGCTCTGCATGCGCGGATTCCTGACGATGTCCGCGCGCTGGCCAGCCAGCCCACCACGGCCCCCGCGGCCGTCATCGCGTTGCTCCTGGCACCGTCGAGCGGGGGTCTGCACGCCCGCCAGCTTGCCTCGGTGACCGAGCTTCTGGGGCCGACGCAGGCACGGGAAGCCGCCGCGCTCGCCGACCGGATGCGCGCGCTGCCGCGCGAACTTCGGCTCCCGGTCGTCGCGCTGGCCTTGCCGCAGATCGCCACCCACTCTCGTGCCGAACAGGACGCGCTCATCGCGGTGCTCAATGCGCTCGCCGTCGCCGACGAGAAGGTGACGATGTTCGAATACTGCCTGACCCGCCTGGTCTGGGTTTACCTACTCGACACCAACGACCCGGCTCGCAGAAGCAAGGTGGGCAGCGATTCGCTCACCGGTGTGCGCCCGGTGGTGACGACCCTGCTGGCGACTCTCGCGGTCGCCGGAGGCGCCGACCAAAACGTGGCGACACAGACTTTGGACATTGCGCTGCAACGACTTTACGGTGACACCGCCAGGCTCGAGAACCCGCGCCGGTTGAGCTGGCAACAGACCCTCGACGAAGGCTGGGCCGCCCTCGACGCCTTGGATCCGAGGGCGAAGCAGGCACTCGTCGAAGCGATGGTGGAATCGGTGCTGCACGACGGCATCGTGACAGCATCGGAAGCTGAATTGCTCCGTGCGGCGTGCTGCTTGATGCACGTTCCCCTGCCTGCGCTGTTGGGCTGACTGTCGTCGGTGGAGCAAGTCGAGGGGACCCACCACCAACGCTGCCGGGCCGACGCGCGCTCGGCAAGCTCACCCCGATCGAGCGGAACCACCGCGGGGTTTTTCGCTCCTCGCTGGAGCAGAGCGGCTGCCAATGCGGCGGTATCAGCTGTCCAGCTCCCTGTGGCGCGGGTGCACCCGATATTCCATCGACTGTTCGCGTCGGATGGGGTGGCGTCGGCCGGCGTAGTAGGCGGCCACGTATAAGAAGTAAAAAACACCGGCGGTGATGACTGTGTTGACGACGAACTGCACGTATTGTCCGCGTGCTATCGGGTAGCGCCAGCTGGCGTCGCCGTATGCGGTTCCGGCAATCAGGAGGGCAAGAAAGGTGACGCTCATGATCGCGGCCCATGATTCCCCCTTGCCGATAATGATCAAGTAGACGTGCCCCGTGGCGATTACCGACGGAATCAAGAAGAGCCACCACATGGTTGTGGCGGTGAGGAGCCCGCTGTAGGAGTCGGGATGGAGGTCGATCTCCTGCCGCGTGGAATCGGTTGTTGCAGGAGCATCTTCGGGATCGGGGTCTGTGATCGTCAGCGCATAGATTCTTCCGCGGATCTTGATGTAGGGAGTGGCTACGTAGGCTATAAACGCCATCGTCACGAGGGGAAATAGTCCTAGCGCTACTGCGTCGTCCCAGCTGGGATATTTCAGGAAGATGCCAGAGACGCCCGCTGTGCAAGCGAGGGTCCAGTAGATGCGCCGCTGGGCGCTGGTGCTGATCTTGAGGAACGAGAGTGTGAATCCCCCGACAAGGCACAGGATGATGACCCCAAAAGACAGATTGCTTACCGTCATTTGCCGATAGCCCACTCCACTAGCTTTTCCCCTCCCAACCCGCCTGCCGCAGCGCCGAGAAGGCCGACAATTACAGTGCCCTCTGGCCCCACCCATGAACCCCATGCCGCCCCGGCGATGAAGCCTCCGCCCCATGAGCCGAGGCTGCGTCCACCGAACTTGGCGAGCTCCTCACCTGTTTCGGAACCGAGGACGATGTTATCGATGGTCGCGGCCGCGTCCAGGCCAATTCCGGCCACGGACTGAGCCGTCCCGGTAAGTCCGGAGACTCCCGATCTTGGGAGGATTCGAGTTATGGGACGTGCAAGCAGGTATCCCGCTGAGCTTCGA
>NZ_JRMM01000111.1:0-15277 GCF_000972905.1 Mycobacterium sp. UM_Kg27 | reverse complement strand
GATGTGTATAAGAGACAGGAGCAAAGCGGGCCGACCGTCAGCCAGACGGTTTCCCGGATGGAGCGCGACGGCTTGCTCAAAGTGGCCGGCGACCGCCACCTCGAACTGACCGAGAAAGGCCGCACCCTGGCCGTCTCGGTGATGCGCAAGCACCGACTGGCTGAGCGCCTGCTCGTCGACATCATCGGGCTGCCGCTGGAAGAGGTACATGCCGAGGCCTGTCGCTGGGAACATGTGATGAGCGAGGACGTCGAGCGCCGCCTGGTTCAGGTACTCGACAACCCGACCACGTCGCCGTTCGGCAACCCCATCCCGGGCCTGCCCGACCTCGGCTTCGGCGCGGACTCCGCCGGTTGGGATTCCGATCTGGTGCGGCTGACCCAGTTGCCGGCCGGTTCCCCGGTGGCCGTGGTGGTCCGTCAGCTCACCGAGCACGTCCAGGGCGATATCGACCTGATCACCCGGCTCAAGGAGGCCGGTGTGGTGCCCAATGCCAGGGTGACCGTGCAGGCCGACGGCGACGACGGCGTGACCATCGTGATCCCCGGCCACACCGACGTCAGCCTGCCCTACGAGATGGCGCACGCCGTCAAGGTCCAGAAGGTCTGAGCGCTCCACTGGTCAGCCGGCCTCAGCCGGCTTGCTGACTGAACCCCTGCCGCTGCGGCAACGGCACCCCGACCTGCCGGGCCAGACGATAGCCGGTGTCCGCCAGCCCGCGGATGCGCTCCGGCCGCAGCCCGGACTGCAAAGCGGTGTCGAGTAGGCCCGCCATCCGATGCCCCGGCTTGCCGCGCAAGGCGGCCTCCAGTGACACGCCGGCCAGCGGGCCGTCGCCGCGTGCGTAGGCGCTGAACGCCAGCAGCACCAATGCCTCGGCCCGCCACGGCTCGGGCAAGGCCCGGGCCAACGTCGACCAAAGCCGCTCAGCCTCATCTGCGCGCTCGCTGATTGCTAACGCGCACAAGATGTCCCGGACCACCACATCGACGAGCGGGCATCCGAGCCGGGCCAGCTCCGCAGCGGTGGGCTCCCGGCCGCCCGCCGGCGCGACGATGGCGGCCAGCACCTGCTCCACGTCGCGGCGGGCCCGGACCCGGGCATCACCCTCCCCCGCCGCCCACTGCGCCGCACAGTCCTCGATCGCCGCGGCCACCGCGGCACAGCGGGCGGCGTCATCAGGCGTGATGACCGCCTGCAGGTCTGCTCGCCGGGCGTACAGTCGCCTGCCCTCCAGCACCGCGGCGGCCGCAAGCGGCGATGCCCCCGGGTCGTCGACCGGGCCGCCGGCGCCGCAACCGTCCACACAGTGCCACCGCCCACCATGGGCCACCTGGTCCACCACGTGCGCACTGAGCAGCACGATGTCGTGGTCCGACAACTCCTCGCTCAGCGCAGCGATCAGCCGGCGGTGCTGGTCGTTGCAGACCGGGCAGCGCGCCCCCGCAGCATCGACGACCACCGCGATGGCCGCGGCCGGAGCAGCGGCCGCCGCGACATCGGCGAGCCGGCCCACGGTGTCGACAAGTGCGTCGGACAGGTCGACGCGCAGCACCGAGCCCAACTCGCCCCTGTCGAGCGCCACCAGGATCAGGGACTTCTCCGGTACGAAGCCAAGGATGGCCGGCAGCGCAGCGATAAGGGCTCCGGGACGATTCAGCGTGAATTGCGGTTGTCTGGTTGTCATGGCAGCCACGTTGACGACCACCCCCGTCACCGGGGGCGCGCATACGCCTGCCCGCCCACCAGGTTGGGGATGAACCGACAACTGTGAACAGATCGTGTTCGAGATGCACGACGGGGCGAATGGGCGTAAGTGTCTGTGTCATGGATGCCAAGCGCGAGTACGACATCATCGTGATCGGTTCAGGTCCAGGGGGGCAGAAGGCCGCCATCGCATCGGCCAAGCTCGGCAAGTCGGTTGCGGTGGTCGAACGCGGCCGGATGATCGGCGGCGTCTGTGTGAACACCGGCACCATCCCGTCCAAGACGCTGCGCGAGGCGGTGCTGTACCTGACCGGGATGAACCAGCGCGACCTCTACGGCGCCAGCTACCGGGTCAAGGACAAGATCACTCCCGCGGATCTGTTGGCACGCACCCAGCATGTGATCGGCAAGGAAACCGAGGTGGTGCGCAACCAGTTGATGCGCAACCGCATCGACCTGCTGCTGGGACACGGCCGGTTCATCGACCCGCACACGATCGTCGTCGACGGCCATGGCGGCACCGAGAAAACCACCATCACAGGCGATTACATCGTGATCGCCACCGGAACCAAGCCGGTCCGCCCCGCCGGCGTGACCTTCGACGAGGAACGGGTGCTGGACTCCGACGGGATCCTCGACCTGCGATTCATCCCGGCGTCGATGGTGGTCGTCGGCGCCGGTGTGATCGGGATCGAGTACGCCTCGATGTTCGCCGCGCTGGGCACCCGGGTGACGGTGGTGGAGAAACGAGACTCGATGCTGGAGTTCTGCGACCCGGAGGTCGTCGAAGCCCTCCGTTTTCACCTGCGCGACCTGGCCGTCACCTTCCGGTTCGGCGAAGAGGTGACGGCCGTCGACGTCAGCTCCAGCGGCACCGTCACCACGTTGGCCAGCGGCAAGCAGATTCCCGCCGAGACAGTGATGTACTCGGCCGGTCGCCAAGGCCACACTGCCCACCTGGAGTTGGCCAACGCCGGCCTGGCCACCGACGAGCGGGGCCGCATCGTCGTCGACGCAACGTTCCAGACCGCCGTCGAGCACATCTACGCCGTCGGTGATGTGATCGGCTTCCCGGCCCTGGCCGCGACATCCATGGAGCAGGGCCGACTGGCGGCCTACCACGCATTCGGCGAGCCGACCGACGGGATCACCGACCTGCAGCCGATCGGGATCTACTCGATCCCAGAGGTCTCCTATGTCGGTGCCACCGAACTGGAACTGACCCGCAGCGCGATTCCCTATGAGGTAGGGGTGGCCCGGTATCGCGAGCTGGCCCGCGGTCAGATCGCCGGTGACTCCTACGGAATGCTCAAGCTGCTGGTCTCCACCAGCGACCTGAAGCTGCTCGGCGTGCATATCTTCGGCACCAACGCGACCGAGATGGTGCACATCGGCCAGGCCGTCATGGGGTGCGGCGGCACGGTGGAATACCTGGTAGATGCGGTGTTCAACTACCCGACCTTCTCCGAGGCATACAAGAACGCCGCATTGGACGTGATGAACAAGATGCGGGCGCTCCAGCAATTCCGCGGCTGAGGCGCCCGGTAAACATTTTCCTCGCTCAGCGAACGCCGAGGCACCGTGGAATCCGACGGCGTCCGCGTACGTTGTGCACCACATACGCGCACCGTTTTCGGCGTGCGGTCCCCGGTGAGGGAAAATAGACGGTGCGATCCACTGCGATCTGCACGAAGAGGAGGCGAAGGCGATGGCCGACCACCCGGACACCGGTCCCGACCGGGACCGGCACTACCAGATCGAGCCGAGCGGCATGTACGAGCTGGAGGTGCCGGCTCCGCAGCTGATGTCGGCGGATGGCGAGGGGCCGGTCCTGATCCACGCGCTGGAAGGGTTCTCCGACGCCGGCCACGCGATTCGGCTGGCCGCCAAGCACCTCAAGAGCAAGCTGGACAGTGAGTTGGTGGCGTCCTTCGCGATCGACGACCTGCTCGACTACCGCTCGCGGCGGCCGCTGATGACGTTCAAGTCCGACCACTTCACCCACTACACCGAACCGGAGCTGAGCCTGCACGCGTTGCGGGACAGTGCGGGCACCCCGTTTCTTCTGTTGGCGGGCATGGAGCCCGACCTGAAGTGGGAGCGGTTCATTACCGCGGTGCGGCTGTTGGCCGAGCAACTCGGGGTGCGTCGGACCATCGGCTTGGGCACGATCCCGATGGCCGTTCCGCACACCCGGCCGGTGACGCTGACCGCACATTCCAACAATCGCGACCTGATCAGCGAATTCACCCCATGGATCACCGAGGTTCAGGTTCCCGGCAGCGCGTCCAACCTGCTGGAATACCGGATGGCTCAGCACGGCCACGAGGTGGTCGGCTTTACCGTGCATGTGCCGCATTACGTCGCCCAGACCGACTACCCGGAGGCCGCTGAGGCGCTGCTCAAGCAGGCCGCCCAAACCGGCGCGCTGGAGCTGCCGCTGAGCGACCTCCGCGACTCCGCCGCCGAGATCCGGACCAAGATCGACCAGCAGGTCGAAGCGAACGCCGAAGTGGCCCAAGTGGTGTCGGCCCTGGAACGCCAGTACGACGCCTTCATCACAGCCCAGGAAAATCGCTCGCTGCTTTCCCGCGACGAGGAGCTGCCCAGCGCCGACGAGCTCGGCGCCGAGTTCGAGCGCTTCCTGGCGCAGGAGGCGAAGAAGAACCTCGACGGCGACGACTGATCGTCCCGGATGGAGCTATGTCGGGCCAGTGGTTCGACGAAGCGTGGCGGTGAGGTGGTTCTGGGCGGGCTGGCCGACTGCTCCCATATCCAGGGTGTAGGACAACTCATCGCCGTCGAGGCGATAGTGGCGGCTCAGGACGGTCACCTCTTTGGCCGTCGGCGCCAGCCCGATCGTGGGTGCGGACATCTGCAGGTCCACACCGTTGGGGGTGACCGTGTAGCTGCCTACCTCGATCTCGGTGATACCGCTGGGGTGCGCCAGCACCCACTCGATCTGACCGGGTTGCGGCACCCGCAGGTAGCCGGTCTCGGCATGCAGAGGCAGACCCTCGGCGGGCGACTTGGTCTTCTGGCCGTAAACCAGGAACGGCTTGCCGACGTGTGAGAACACCACCTCTTCGAGGTAGTCGAATGCCGCGATCGTGGGATACACCCCGGATCCCCGGCCTGACCAGGTGCCCAACAGCGGGGCGAGCTCCACAAGGTTTGGGTGCAACTCGGGTGCCATGTCGCCAGCGTAGTGCGCTTGGTCGCCCGCGCGGCTCAACTGGTACTGGGCATCTCGCGGTGTTCGCGCAGGGCCTCGATCTCTCGTTCGAAGTCGGCGGCCGAGGAGAAGGACCGGTAAACCGAGGCGAATCGCAGATAGGCCACTTCGTCGAGTTCGCGCAGTGGACCCAGAATCGCCAACCCCACCTCGTGACTGGGAATCTCCGGCGAACCGGCCGCTCGCACAGCATCTTCCACCTGCTGAGCCAGCAGGTTCAGCGCGTCGTCGTCAACCTGGCGGCCCTGGCAGGCCCGGCGCACCCCGCGCATGACCTTCTCCCGGCTGAAGGGCTCAGTGACCCCACTGCGTTTGACCACGGCCAGCACTGCGGTTTCCACCGTCGAGAAACGGCGGCCGCATTCCGGACAGGACCGACGACGCCGAATGGCCTGGCCTTCATCGGCTTCGCGGGAATCCACCACCCGGGAGTCCGGATGGCGACAAAACGGGCAGTGCATTGCCGCTCCTTCGCCGTGCCGGGAACCCGCGCCCTCAGAAAGCTGGGGCACCGTGGGCCATTGGGACAACTGCGAGCGTACCTGCGCGGGTTGCCGCCGGGGCTGCGCAGTGGCCGCAATCGGCGACCGAACCGACACGACTACCCTCAGCCCAGTGGAGCGATCAGTGTCTGGCCGGCGTCCAGAGCCACCGACTCCAGGCTGTTGAGCTCGCGGATGCGCTCGATGACCTCTCCGGCCGGCGCGTCCGGTGCTACGCGGGCCGCCAGGTGCGCCAAGCTCTCCCCACTCTGGACGCTCACCACGCCGAGCTGGTCGGGCACCGCGGAGGTAGTGCCCGCCGCTGCCGCGCCGAACTGGGCGATCAGCCCGAGCCACACGGTGATCCCGGCGGCGATCAAAGCCAGCACGACGGTGGTCACCGGGGTGATGGCCTTGACGGGCTGCGGCCGGTGCGGGGCACGTGACATCAGCACCCCGGAACCGCGGTGGCGCAGCGGCGCACCGCCCGGCCGCTGCCGAACCAGCCGTGCCGGCTGGGTGCGGATGGGGTAGGCGCGACCCGAGGTCCGGGGACCGCGCTGCACCTGGGGTCGCTCGGTGCTGCGGGTCGGCTCAAACGTCGGAGCGATCGTGTCGATGAGCATCATGTGCGGTTCTCCCTCACTCGGCGTCGGCGACCCTGTTCGCTCGACTGTTCGAATAATAATCGATCGTACGTTCGATGTCCGAACATGTGATCGATTCGTTGTCGAAAACATTAGCGAAAGGGTCCGACAAGTCCCCGGCAGTTTCGAACGTCCGCGCGACACACCTCGAACACATGTTTGATTAAACGCAGTTATGCGACTAGATTTGCGCCCATGAGTGACAGCAGCAGCAACCTGGCGGGCCCGGACTCAGCGCTGACCGCCCGGCAGCGAACGATCCTGAATGTCATCCGCGCCTCGGTGAACGAACGGGGTTACCCGCCGAGCATCCGCGAGATCGGCGACGCCGTCGGGCTGACCTCGACCTCTTCGGTTGCGCACCAGTTGCGCACGCTCGAGCGCAAGGGCTACCTGCGCCGGGACCCCAACCGTCCCCGCGCTGTCGACGTCCGTGGCCAGGACGACGTGGCCGGCGCCGCCGAGGCCGCCCAGCGCACCGAGTTCGCCGGTTCGGATGCGCTGCCCGAGCCCACCTTCGTCCCGGTTCTGGGCCGGATCGCGGCCGGCGGGCCGATCTTGGCCGAGGAGGCCGTCGAGGATGTCTTCCCGCTCCCCCGCGAGTTGGTCGGCGAAGGCGAACTGTTCTTGCTCAAGGTGGTCGGCGAATCGATGGTGGACGCCGCGATCTGCGACGGCGACTGGGTTGTGGTGCGCCAGCAGAATGTCGCTGACAACGGCGACATCGTGGCCGCCATGATCGATGGCGAGGCCACCGTCAAGACGTTCAAACGCACCGGCGGTCAGGTCTGGCTGATGCCGCACAACCCCATTTTCGATCCCATTCCCGGCAACGACGCGGTGGTGCTGGGCAAGGTCGTGACCGTCATCCGCAAGATCTGATCGTGTTCGCGCGCCCACCGTTCGATGAGGAGTCGGCACGCCTCAAGGTGCAGGCCGCCGAGGACTCCTGGAACACCCGGGATCCCGCACGTGTGGCGCTGGCCTACACCGAGGACTCGGTGTGGCGGAACCGCGACGAATTTCTCGCCGGGCGTGCGGAGATCGAGGCATTCCTGCGGCGCAAATGGGCCGCCGAACGCGACTACGCACTGCGCAAAGAGCTCTGGTGCTACCAGGGCAACCGAATCGCGGTGCGTTATCAGTACGAATGCCGCGACGCGGACGGCCAATGGTGGCGCAGCTACGGCAACGAGCTGTGGGAGTTCGCCGCCGACGGCCGAATGAGTCGCCGCGAGTCCAGCATCAACGACATCGCGATCACCGCGGCGCAGCGGCGCCTCTTCGGGCCTCGGCCGCAGCGCGAACGCGACCTACCGCTGCCGCTGCGATGATCAGCCGGCCCTGGTGAAGCCGTTAAGTCGGGCCGCATCCTCGGTGGCGAACCAGATCTCGGCCAGGGTGTCGTCATACAGCGCGTTCTGCGGGGTGTAGTAGAGCCCCGAGCCGATGTTCGCCTTGATCGGGTAGCCGTTCGGCTGCTGGTACGGGTCGTCCAGCGGAAGGTGCATCACCGGATGCACGGTTTCGTCGATACCGACCGTGCGCGCTTCGCCGCCACCGCCGAAGGTGCGGGTGTCCGCGCCGCCGCCGAACCTGCGGGGCTCTGGGACAGCGCCGAACCCGCGTGGGTCCGACCCGGCACCGCCGTGACCCACGGCGTGCCGACCGGTGCCGAAATCTTCTTCGGTCACCACCCGGGTGGGGGCGGTGTCGGTGTCGTCATCGTCGTCGACCTCCGCCTCGCTCTCGTGCTCGCCGTAGTGCAGCCACGGCGCATCCGGGATCGAGGAGACGGGCAGTTCAGGCTCGGAGGGATACGGCGATGCGGAGGCTCCGTAGCGACTCGGCAGCCGGACGGTGCCCTCGTGCTCGCGGTGGTCGTCGCGGTGCTCATCACGGTGGTCATCACGTCGGTCGTGGTGGGCCCACTGCTCGTCATCGTCGTCGTAGTCGTCGGCGACCGGGGCCGGCACTGCCACCGGCGAGCCCGGCAGTACAGCGGCCGGCCGACGCCGCTGCCACCACATCGCCACGCCGGCGAGCGCCCCCAGCACTGCCAGCACCACCACCGGGATCAGCACCCACATCCAGTTCCAGTGCGTCTCCTTGGCGGCGCCAGTCGATGTCGACTTGCTGCCGTCGGGCAGATTCGTACCGGGAATTTGCAAGCCCGACAACGATTGCGCGAGCTCGGCCGGTTCGGTGCTGTAGGTGTTGTTCGCCTGGTTCCACGCGATCGAGCCGCCGGTGAACTTCTGCGACACCACGTCACCTTCGACGCTCTGGTCGCCCACGGGGGCGCCCAGCTTTCCGGAAGCTCCGTCGAGCTTGTCCCACGCCGACTTGATCGCCCCGCGTACCACGAAGGCGCCGTTGTCGGGGCTGAAGAAGATCACCGGCTCGTCGTCGGCGGCAAAAGAATTGAACTTGCTGCCCGCCAGCGCTCCGTCAGCCGTGCCGGTGATCGGGAAGCCGAGATCGCTGCCGGCAGGACCGCCCAGCGACTCGTACTTGGCCAGCACGTCGCCTTCAACCGCATTGGCTCCGGTGAGCGGACTGAAATAGACCTTGCCGTGGGCAAAGTCCTGACCCACCCCGCCGTTCTCGCCTATCGCGTACTGATCGCCCTGCTTTGGCCCCAGTGCGCCGGCGGGTCCGCCGGCGCTGCGCCAGACCTGATCGATGGCCGCGGTCGCGTCGACCTGGGCCTGCACATCTGCCAGCTGCGCTGCCAGCTCCGGCGGCACCGTGGTAAACGTCCTGGTCGCGCTGTCGAAGGACAGCGTCCCGGCGCTGAACTTCTGGGTGACGACAGCTCCGTCGTAGCTCTCGTCCTCGACCGGGACGCCGAGCGCACCGGTGGAGCTGCCCAGCTTGTCCCAGCCGGCATTGATCGGCCCGCGCACCACGTGGGCGCCATGTTCGGGTGTCCAGAAGATCACCGGGTTGTCGGGCCCGGAAAGGATGGCCACCCGGCTGTCGGGAACAAGCCCGGGCACCTCATCGCTGCTGGGGAAGCCGAGTCCATTGTCGGCCGCACCGCCCAGTGCCTCGTATTTGTCCAGGATCGCCCCGTACAGCGCCTTCGCGCCGGTCTCCGGGGTGAAGAAGATGGTGCCCCCGGCGAAGTCCTGGGCGAATCCGACACCGGCCGGGTGTACGTCGCCGTTGGGCGCCCCCAGCGGGGATCCGTCCCCGCCGGCCGCCTGCCACGCCGCCGTGATGGCGTCGCGGGCATCGCTGTCGGGCGTCGCCGCAGCGGTTTGCACCGACAAGAGCACGGTGACCGTCGCCGCCAGGCCGAGCGCCATGCGCACCGCCGTCTTGCCGAACCGATCTTTCCGACTAGTCACCAGCCCTCCCAGGCATCATTATCGACATTATCGACGCAAATGTTTCCGGCATAGACTTTCCCGCAATCGGCCCGAGTTTCGAAGCCAAGTCATCGATATTGCGGAAACAGATACCCAGCCGATGCTGAAATGATGCAAAAGCCGCTGACCCGAACGGAACGAGGGGCGCTACCAAACATGCAGGTAGCGCCCCTGTTGGGGCGCCAAATCGTTCCCGATTGCCTCGGCTAGACGCCGAGGCTGCGGCCGATGATCTCTTTCATGATCTCGGTCGTGCCGCCGTAAATGGTCTGAACGCGGGCATCCAGATAGGCCCGCGCGACCGGGTATTCGCGCATGTAGCCGTATCCACCGTGCAGCTGCAGGCAGCGGTCGATCAGGTGCACCTGCTTCTCGGTGGAATACCACTTGGCCATCGCGGCCTGCTCGACGGTCAACTTCTTGTCCAGGTGGAGCCGCACGAACTCGTCGACCATCATCCGCACCACGGTGGCCTCGGTGGCCAGCTCGGCCAGCAGGAACCGGCTGTTCTGGAAACTGCCGATCGGCTTGCCGAAGGCCTTGCGCTCCTTGGTGTACTGGATGGTCTGCTCCAGCACCGCCTCCATCGCCCCGGCGGCCATGATCGCGATCGAAATGCGCTCCTGCGGCAGGTTCTGCATCAGGTAGATGAAGCCCTTGCCCTCCTCGCCGAGCAGGTTCTCCACCGGGACATGCACGTCGGTGAAGGACAGCTCCGCGGTGTCCTGGGCGTCCAGACCAATCTTGTCCAGGTGGCGGCCACGCTCGAAGCCCTCCATCCCCCGCTCCACGACCAGCAGGCTGAAGCCCTGCGCACCCTTGTCGGGGTCGGTCTGGGCGACGACGATCACCAGGTCGGAGTGAATGCCGTTGGTGATGAACGTCTTGGAGCCGTTGAGCACGTAGTGGTCACCCTGCTTGACCGCGCGGGTCTTGATGCCCTGCAGGTCACTACCGGTGCCCGGCTCGGTCATGGCGATCGCGGTGATCAGCTCACCGGTGCAGAACTTCGGCAGCCAGCGCTGCTTCTGCTCCTCGTTGCACAGTTCCAACAGGTACGGCGCGCAAACGTCGTTGTGCAGGCTAAAACCCAGCCCGCTGTAGCGGCCCGCGGTGACTTCCTCGGTGATGATCGTGTTGTAGCGGAAGTCCGGGTTGCCGCCGCCGCCGTACTCCTCGGGCACCGCCATGCCCAGGAAGCCCTGTTTGCCGGCCTCGAGCCACACGGAGCGGTCGACGATCTTGGCCTTCTCCCACTCCTCCTGGTTGGGCGCGGCGTGCCGATCCAGGAAGGCGCGGAACGACTCCCGGAACAGCTCGTGTTCGGGCTCGAACAGGGTTCGCTGGTACTTGACTGCGGCACTCATTGCCTGACCTCCGGTCGACTGATCTTTCCGACGAGAATAGACCAACCGGATGGTTGGGCGACGCAGTGGTGGGTGTCAGCGCTAGCGCGCCACCCCATCGTGCCGCCGCTGGCCGGCACCGCCCCGCGGCCGGCGCCGGCCACCGGCCTGAGATGCCGGCTGTGCAGCACCGCTGCCGCCACGACGGCGTCGCGGACGGCCGGACCCGCCCGGTGAGGTCTGGCCCGGCGAGGTCTGGCCCGGCGCACTCTTGGCGCGGCCCGGCGGAGCGGCCTTCGGGGCCACCGGGGCGGGCACCCGCAACGGCGCCACCTCCCCCACCAAGTCGCGCACCGAGGCGGAATCTGCTGCCACCTGTTGCGGGGCGACGCTGATGCCCGCGCGGCGCAACAGCACCTGAGTCTCGCGCCGCTGCTCGGGCAGGACGACGGTGACGACATCGCCGGCGCTGCCGGCGCGTGCCGTACGCCCGGAACGGTGCAGGTACGCCTTGTGCTCGGCGGGCGGGTCCACGTGAACCACCAATTCGACCTCATCGACGTGCACCCCGCGGGCGGCGATGTCGGTGGCCACCAGAACCCGCACGTCCCCCTCGGCGAACGCCGCAAGATTGCGCTCGCGGGCCGGTTGAGACAAGTTGCCGTGCAGGTCGACCGACGGCACACCGGACTCGGTGAGCTGGCGGGCCAGTTTCCGGGCCTGATGCTTGGTCCGCAAGAACAGGATTCGCCGCCCGGTGCCGGACGCCAACAGCTGCACCAGATCCTTCTTGTCCTGCAGCCCGGCCACGTGGAACACATGATGGGTCATCGCCGGAGGGGGCGCGTCGAGTTCATCGACGGAGTGCGACACCGGGTTCCGCAGAAAACGCCGAACCAGCTTGTCGACCCCGTTGTCCAGCGTGGCCGAGAACAGCAGTCGCTGACCGGTTTCGGAGGTCGCGGCCAGAATGCGGGTGACTCCGGGCAGGAAGCCGAGGTCGGCCATGTGGTCGGCTTCGTCCAGCACGCTGATGCGTACCGCGTCCAGCGTGATCAGCCGCTGCTTCATCAGGTCTTCGAGCCGGCCGGGGCAGGCCACCACGATGTCGGCGCCTGCGTTGAGCGCGGACACCTGGCGGTTCTGCGAGACGCCACCGAAGATGGTGGTCACCTTCAGCCCACTGGCGGCCGCCAACGGTTCCAGCGTCGCGGCGATCTGGGTGGCCAGTTCCCGCGTGGGTGCCAGCACCAGGCCGGTCGGCCGGGCGGGGCGACGCTTCTCGCCAACCAGCCGAGCTACCAGCGGCAGGGAGAAGGCCAGCGTCTTGCCGCTGCCGGTCTTGCCGCGACCCAGCACATCACGGCCGGCCAGACTGTCCGGCAGGGTCGCCACCTGAATCGGGAAGGGAGCAGCAATACCGCGATTGGCGAGCACACTGACAAGTTCAGCGGGCACGCCGAGTTCGGCGAATGAATTGGTGGTCATGACATGCCTTTCCGGCATCGGCTGTGCCACAGCGGCCGTCAAGGCGGACCGATCTGTCTGCAACACAGAGTTGGCGAGATTGCCTGTTGGCAATAGCGATCGCCGCGAGAAGAGCTTCACACGCCAGCTGAAATCGGCATCAGGGGCCGGACGGCGGTGAGTAAGCGTTCCACGACGCGTGAGCACCAGCCTATAGCACCGGTGCGGCAATACCTAAAAGGCGGCGAATTCCCGCAGACTCGCTGCCAGTGCCGCGGGAACCCGCGCACGGATTCGGGTACCGCCCTCACCGTGCTCTGCCAGCTGCACCCGGCCTTGTTCATGCACCCTGGCCACCAAATCGCCACGACCGTAAGGGATGACGACATCCACTGCGGTGTCGACCGGGGCCACCAACTGCGCCATCCGTTGGCGCAGCGCGTCAATGCCGTCTCCGGTGTGCGCCGAGACGAACACCGCGTCGGGCAAGGCCCGTCGCAGCTGCGCCAACGCCAGATCTCCGGCGGCGTCAATCTTGTTGACCACCAACAGTTCCGGAGCACGCTGGCCAGTCGGTCCGGAATCGTGCTCGGCGATGACGTCGGAGATCACCTCACGGACCGCGGCGATCTGCGCCAGTGGCGCCGGATCAGAGCCGTCGACCACATGCACCAGCAAGTCGGCATCGGCGACTTCTTCCAGGGTGGAACGGAACGCCTCCACCAACTGCGTGGGCAGGTGCCGAACGAACCCGACTGTGTCGGTCAACACAAAAGGACGGTCATCGTCGAATTGCCCACGGCGCGTAGTCGGTTCCAGGGTGGCGAACAGCGCATCCTGAACGAGCACTCCGGCACCGGTCAGTGCGTTGAGCAGGCTGGATTTGCCGGCGTTGGTGTAGCCGACGATGGCCACCGAAGGGACGTCACTGTGCCGGCGGCGGCTGCGCTGGGTGTCGCGCACCTGCTTCATAGCCTTGATCTCGCGCCGCAGCTTGGACATCCGTTCCCGGATACGCCGCCGGTCGGTTTCGATCTTGGTCTCACCGGGACCGCGGGTGCCCACCCCACCGCCGGCGCCGCCGGCCCGCCCACCGGCCTGACGTGACATCGACTCACCCCAGCCGCGCAGGCGCGGCAGCATGTACTGCATCTGCGCGAGCGCCACCTGCGCCTTGCCTTCGGCGCTGGTGGCGTGCTGGGCGAAGATGTCGAGGATCAGCGCGGTGCGGTCGATCACCTTGACCTTGACCGCCTTTTCCAGCGCATTCAACTGGGCCGGGGACAGCTCCCCATCGCAGATGACGGTGTCGGCGCCGGTGGCCAGCACCATCTCGCGCAACTCTTGCGCCTTGCCGGAACCGATATAGGTGGCCGGGTCGGGCCGTTCGCGACGCTGGATCAGGCCTTCGAGCACTTCCGAGCCGGCGGTTTCGGCCAGCGCGGCCAGCTCCACCATGCTGGCGTCGGCCTCGGCGGCGGTGCCTTCGGTCCACACACCGACCAACACCACCCGTTCCAGGCGCAGTTGCCGGTATTCGACCTCGGAGATGTCGGCGAGTTCGGTGGACAGCCCGGCGACACGGCGCAGTGCCGCGCGGTCGTCGAGGTTCAGCTCACCGGTGCTGGGCTGGGGCCTCGAGTCGGGATAGCTCACTGCGCCGCCCACCACCGCGGCGCGATGTCGCCCCGGGCCACCAGCTCCGACGGCCCGCGCAAGTAGCTGCCCGCCTCGGTGACGGTGACGCTGACTTGTCCGCCGGGGATGTCGACCCGCAGCGTGCCGGTCGAGACTCCGCTGTACGCCAGGGCCGCCACCACGGCGGCCACCGTGCCGGTGCCGCACGAGCGGGTCTCGCCGACACCGCGCTCATGCACCCGCATCGCCACCGCACCCTGGCGCGGAGCGGTCAGGATCTCCACGTTCACCCCATTGGGGAACTGGGCGGTGTCGAACACCACCGGCGCACCGACATCAAGGGCGGCCAGATCGGCCACGGACAATCCCGGATCCACGCAGGCCAGGTGCGGGTTGCCGACGTCGACGCCCAGGCCCGCGAAGCGCTGCCCCCCGACCAGTGCCTCGAAGGCCGGTCCGGAGCTCCCGAGCAGGTTCGGCTTGCCCATGTCGACGGTCACCTCGGCGTGCACGTCGTCGGCGTGGTGCACGACCACCGGTCGCGGGCCGGCCAAGGAACCGACGACGAACTCGTCGGCCGATTCCAGGCCGGCGGCGCGCAGATAGTGCGCGAACACCCGGACTCCGTTGCCGCACATCTCAGCCACCGAGCCATCGGCGTTGCGGTAGTCCATGAACCAGTCGCCGGGCGCGACTCCCTCGGGCAGCTGGTCGAGCACCCCGGCGCCCGCCGCCGCACCGGCGGTGGTCACCCGCAACAGACCGTCGGCGCCCAGGCCGCGACGGCGGTCGCACAGCGCGGCCACCGCGGCCGGGGTCAACTCCAGTGCCGCGTCCAGGTCCGGCAGCAACACGAAGTCGTTCTGGGTGCCGTGGCCCTTGGCGAAAAGCATGTGCTCAGGATACGTGCCGCACCGCGGCCAGCGCCGCGTCGAGCAGGCCACCGCCGGCGGCGTCGAGCCAATGGGTGCGATGGTCGCGGCGGAACCAGGAGCGCTGGCGGCGCACATACCGGCGGGTGCCGATGAAGGTCGGTTCCTGGGCGCCAGCACCGTCGCCTCCGGCATCGAGGTCGGCGATCACCTGGGCGTAGCCCAGCGCTCTGGCGGCGGTGACCCCGTCCCGCAACCCCGACTGCAGCAGTCCCTGAACTTCGGCGACCAGCCCCTGGGCAAACATGGTCTCGGTGCGAACAGCCAGTCTCTCGTCGAGAATGGCTGTGTCGCAGTCCAATCCGATGATCACGGTATCCCAGCGCGGCGCTCCGATCGTCGGTGCGGAGGCGGCGAACGGCGCTCCGGTCAGTTCCACCACTTCCAGTGCCCGCACGATCCGCCTGCCGTCCGTGGGCAGGATCGCCGCTGTCTCTTATACACAT
>NZ_JRMM01000110.1:0-15339 GCF_000972905.1 Mycobacterium sp. UM_Kg27 | reverse complement strand
GCCCCGATGTTCACCGCGTGCCGAGCCGAGGACCGCGCTGCGCTGATCGGCTACCTGCCGACCGGCTACCCGGACGTGCCGGGCTCCATCGCCGCGTTCACCACCCTGGTCGAATCCGGTTGTGACCTCATCGAAGTCGGTGTGCCTTATTCGGATCCGGGAATGGACGGCCCGACCATCGCACGCGCCACCGAGACTGCTCTGCAGGGCGGGGTGCGGGTGCGCGACACGCTGACCGCGGTCGAGGCCATCACCAAGGCCGGCGGACGAGCCGTGGTGATGACCTACTGGAACCCGGTGCTGCGCTATGGCGTCGACGCGTTCGCTCGCGATCTGGCGTCGGCCGGCGGACTGGGTCTGATCACCCCCGACCTGATAGTCGACGAAGCAGATGACTGGATGGCCGCCTCCGAGCGGCATGCGCTGGATCGGATCTTTCTGGTCGCCCCTTCCTCGACGCCGCAGCGACTGTCCGAGACCGTCAAAGCGACCAGCGGATTCGTCTACGCCGCCTCCACGATGGGCGTCACCGGCGCCCGCAACACGGTGTCGAACGCGGCGCCGGAACTGGTGGCCAGGGTGCGTGAGGTCTCCGACATCCCGGTCGGTGTCGGGCTGGGTGTGCGCTCGGGCGCACAGGCCGCCGAGATCGGCGCCTACACCGACGGTGTCATCGTCGGTTCGGCGCTGGTCAGCGCGCTAGCCGATGGCCTGGCCGAGCTTAGGACGTTGACGCAAGAGCTCGCCTCCGGTGTGCGTCAAAAGGTTTCGATGCAATGACGTTGGACTGGCTCACCTATTTTCCCAGTCCTGCGCGCGGTGTCTGGCACCTCGGACCGGTGCCGATCCGGGCCTACGCACTGTGCATCATCATCGGCATCGTCGCCGCCCTGGTGCTCGGTGATCGCCGGTGGCGGGCCCGTGGCGGCGAGCCGGGCGTCATCTATGACATCGCGCTGTGGGCGGTGCCGTTCGGGCTGATCGGTGGTCGGCTCTATCACCTGATGACCGACTGGCGAACCTACTTCGGCGAGGGCGGCGTCGGATGGGAAGCGACGCCGCGGATCTGGGACGGCGGCCTGGGGATCTGGGGCGCGGTAGCGCTCGGTGGGGTCGGCGCGTGGATCGGATGTCGCCGCCGCGGGATCTCCCTGCCGGCGTTCGGCGATGCCGTCGCACCCGGAATCGTCCTGGCACAGGCGATCGGGCGCATCGGGAACTACTTCAATCAGGAGCTCTACGGCCACGAGACCACGCTGCCGTGGGGCCTGGAGATCTTCTGGCGCCAAGACGCCACCGGGGTCCGCGACCCGCACCTACTCGACGGCGTATCGACCGGTGAGCTCTACAAGATCGTGCAACCCACGTTCTTGTACGAATTGTTGTGGAACCTCGTGGTTTTCCTCGTGCTCATCTACGTCGACCGACGGTTCCGGATGGGTCACGGACGGTTGTTCGCCCTCTACGTCGCCGGCTACTGCATCGGCCGGTTCGGCATCGAGCTGCTCCGTGACGATGCAGCGACTCACATCGCCGGAATCCGGGTCAACTCGTTCACGTCGACGTTCGTCTTCATCGGTGCGGTGGTGTACATCCTGCTCGCAACCAAGGGGCGCGAGGACCCCGAAGCCATCCGTCGAGCATGGCAACCCGACGAAGCCGCCGACCGGGACGCTGCCGCAGTGGCAGAGCCCGAAGTCGAGTCGGACGAAGAGCACGCAGAGTCCGCCGACAAAGAGCTGATGACAGCCGGCGTCGCAAACGGTGTCGGCTCGGTGGTCCGGGTGCCGAAAAGGCTTACCGGCGAAGCCGAATTGGCAGAGGCTGACGCTGATGACGATGCCGAGGCCGCGGATGAGCCGGAGTCGGTGGTCGGCGAGTCGGATGCCGTGGCCGACGCCGAGGCCGACGAGGAAGCCGCCATTGCGGACACCGACGAAGCCGAGGAGCAAGACGACACCGAGGATTCCGAGGAACCGAAGGTAGTCCCAGAGGACGCGGCCGAGGAGTCTGCCGAACCCGAACCCGGGCCCGAACCGGAGGCGGTGGCCGACGAAGACGAGCCGGCTGACTCCGAGCCGGACAGTGACGACGGTACGGCCGCTGAGGACTCGGGCGGCGACGTCGTCGACGAATCCGACAACTCAGATGAAGCCGAACAACCCGACGAACCCGTTGACGAGGCCGCCGACGAACCGGCAGCCGACTCGGACGACTCAACCGACCCAGACGACCCGGTTCAGTCCTGACCGCGGGCCCACCGCCGCATCCGGCATTTCTGGCATGCTGAACAGATGACCGTTCCCTCGTGGCCCCCACCGGGGCCGCAGGGCGGGGGACAGCCCTACCCGCCACCGCCGGGCTACCCCGTGCCGTATCCGGGCTACGCGGACGCATGGGCGCCCCACGGCCGTCTTCCCAGGACGGGCCAGCCCTATTCGCCGAAGTCGAAAGTTACCGCCGCACTGTTGCAGTTGCTGGGGTTCTTCGGCTTTCTCGGGTTCGGACGCATATATCTGGGCCAAACCGGGCTGGGACTGGTCCAGCTGTTGATCGGTGTGTTGGCCACCATCACGACCTACGGGGTGGGCCTCGTCGTGCCGTTCGTCTGGGGTGTCGTCGACGCGATCCTGATGTTGAGCGGGCGGGTGCACGACAAGCAGGGTCGACCGCTGCGCGATGGCACCTGAACCACCGCCGCACCCGTGCGTCACAAGGTTTTTCGTTGGCCGCAACCATTCCTGAGGGAGTCGGCTCAGCCGGTCCGACTATGCTGGGCCCGTGAATAGACGCGGAAAGATCGTCTGCACTCTTGGTCCCGTGACCCACTCCGCGGAGATGGTCCGGGCACTCGTCGACGCGGGCATGGACGTGGCCCGCCTGAACTTCAGCCACGGCGACCACAAAGACCACCAGGCTTCCTATGAGTGGGTCCGCGCTGCCTCGGATGCCACCGGGCGGGCAGTCGGTGTGCTGGCCGACCTGCAGGGCCCCAAGATCCGGTTGGGGCGTTTCGCCGACGGCCCCGTCTATTGGGCCAACGGTGAGACGGTGCGGATCACCGTCGAAGACTGCCCCGGCGACCACGACCGGGTGTCGACCACCTACAAGAAGCTGGCTGCTGATGCAGCTCCGGGTGACCGGGTGCTGGTCGACGACGGCAAGGTCGGACTGGTGGTGGAGCACATCGACGGCGATGACGTGGTCTGCACGGTCACTGAAGGCGGTCCGGTCAGCAACCACAAGGGCATCTCGCTGCCCGGCATGAAGGTCTCCGCGCCGGCGCTGTCGGAGAAGGACATCGAGGACCTGGAGTTCGCGCTGCAGCTCGGCGTCGACATCGTGGCGCTGTCGTTCGTGCGCTCGCCGGCGGACGTGGAACTGGTGCACGAGGTGATGGACCGGGTCGGCCGTCGCGTCCCGGTGGTCGCCAAGATGGAGAAGCCGGAGGCCATCGAGAATCTCGAGGCCGTGGTCCTGGCCTTCGACGCCGTCATGGTGGCCCGCGGTGACCTGGGCGTGGAACTGGCGCTCGAAGAGGTGCCGCTGGTGCAGAAGCGGGTCATCCAGGTGGCACGCGAGAACGCGCGTCCGGTGATCGTGGCCACCCAGATGCTGGAATCGATGATCGAGAACTTCCGGCCCACTCGTGCGGAGGCCTCCGACGTGGCCAACGCCGTACTCGACGGCGCTGACGCAGTGATGCTGTCGGGGGAGACCGCCGTGGGCAAGCACGCTCTCGCTGCCGTGCGCACCATGAGCCGGATCATCTGTGCGGTGGAGCAGAACTCCACGGCGGCACCGCCGTTGACGCACGCTCCGCGCACCAAGCGGGGCGTGATCTCGTTCGCCGCACGCGAGATCGGTGAACGCCTGGACGCCAAGGCATTGGTGGCGTTCACCCAATCGGGTGACACCGTACGACGGCTGGCCCGGTTGCACACGCCGTTGCCGTTGTTGGCGTTCACCGCGCGCCCCGAGATTCGCAGTCAGTTGGCGATGACCTGGGGAACCGAGACCTTCATCGTCCCGCAGGCACACACCACCGACGGAATGATCCGCCAGGTGGACAAGGCACTGCTCGATCTGGGTCGTTACGAGCGCGGTGATCTGATGGTCATCGTCGCGGGCGCCCCACCGGGAACCGAGGGCTCCACCAACATGATCCACGTGCACCGACTCGGGGAGGACGACATCTAGTGCCGGCCGAGCCGAACACGGATCTCGAGGAACTGCTGACCGTACTGGATCTCAAAAGTGTCGGCGACGACGCCTTCGTCGGATCGCACCCGAGCAAGACGCCGCTACGCACCTTCGGCGGCCAATTGATGGCCCAGTCATTCGTGGCCGCCAGCCGTACCGTGGCCGAGCACCTGCCGCCCGGTGCGTTGTCAGTCCACTTCATCAACGGTGGTGATCCGGCCCGCGACATCGAATTCCGGGTGCACCGACTCCGCGACGAACGCCGGTTCGCCAATCGCCGGGTCGACGCGCTGCAAGGTGACACCTTGATCGCCACGTCGATGGTCTCCTACCTCTCTGGAGGTAGCGGGCTGGAGCACAGCGTCGAGGCGCCCACGGTCGCCGGGCCCGAGTCGTTGCCGCGGTTACGCGAACTGCTCAACGGCTACGAGGAAGTGGTCCCTGGCTTCGTCAAGGCCCCGCACCCGATCGAGTGGCGCTACACCAACGATCCAGCCTGGGTGATGCGCGACAAGGGTGGACGACTGAGCCACAACCGGGTCTGGGTCAAGGCCGACGGGACGATCCCCGACGACCCGGTCCTGCACACCGCGATGTTGGTCTATTCGTCGGACACCACGGTGCTCGACTCGATCATCACCACCCATGGGCTGTCCTGGGGCTACGACCGGATCTTTGCGGCCAGCGCCAACCACACGCTGTGGTTTCACCGGCCGATCCGGTTCGACGACTGGGTGCTGTATGCGACGTCGTCACCGGTGGCAGCCGACTCCCGGGGGTTGGGCACCGGACACTTCTTCGACCGATCCGGGCAACTGCTGGCCACCGTCACGCAAGAAGGCGTGCTGAAGTACTTCCCCAGCACTAAGCGCTAGTTCCCATGGCGCGAACCTGCGTCGCCCGGCTTCGCCGCGCTAGCAGTTCCCGCTAGGCCGGCATCAGCGCGGAGTCCGATTCCTCCTGCACCATGGGCGCGTCGGCGCCGCTGCCGAAGGTGTTCTCGAAGTGCTCCCGGAATCGTTCGGTGCACTGCTGCTGGGCGTCGGTGTCCGAACCGGCCTTGCTCATGCACGCCACATAGTCGCCGGCGCCGGCGGTCCGCCAGATGCCGACATATACGAAGATGCAGCCGATGCCGGCGATCACCGCCAGCGCACCCAAAATGATCCCGGCGAGTGCGACGCCGCCGTTGTCAGCCTCCCGCCGCTTGGCCCGGCCACGGCCGATCAGTCCGAGCACGACAGCCGCCAAGCCCAGTCCCACCCCACCGATCACCGACAACGCGGTCACGATCCCGGCGATCGCAACGATCAGGGCCGCGATGCCCGCCCCGTTCTTGAGCACCGGCGGTACCGCCGCGGGGGGATAGCCGAGGTACTGCCCGGGCACCGGCGGATACGGGTAGCCCGGCGGCGGAGGGTAGCTGGGACCGGGCGACGGCCAGGATTGCTGAGACTCAGGCGACAGCGAGGGCATGCCGGACTCGGGCATTGAGCAGACTCCAGATCAGAGCTTCACGCAGGTATCAAACAGGTCAGAACTCAAGGGTACCCGCGACGGGGCAATCAGGCCGCGGGTCGCCTGTCGCCGCTACCCGGCCTGCAGCGTAGTACCGACCTTGTGTGAAGCGCTCCGAATCTTGAGTGCGGTGACGACCTCGACAATGCCGATGACGATGAGCCAGCTGCCGACGACCACCGCCAGCACCCATAGTGACGCGAATGGTGACGCCAGCGTCACCAGACCGGCCAGCAGACTGACCACGCCCGTGAAGATCTGCCAACCCCGGCCCGGCAGCGCCGGGTCGCTGATGGCTGCCACGGCAGTCGCCACCCCACGGAAGATGAAGCCGACCGCGATCCAGATGGCCAGCAGCAGCACCGCCAGTGCTTCTTCGTCGGAGTTGAAGTGCCGGAAACACAGGACCGCCAGAATCACCGACGCGGTGCCGCTGAGGAACAGCAACACGCGTCCGCCGGCGGACATGACGGGCAGGCTGAACGCGAAGATCAACTGCGCGATTCCGGTGACCACCAGATACACACCGAGCAGCACAGCGGCGGCGATGATGGTCCGGCCCGGCCAGACCAAGATCAGCACGCCCAAGACGAGGGCCAAGACACCAGAAACCAGTGTCGACTTCCACAGATTCGGCAGCAGGCGCGAAAGCGATGTTTCCATGGTCGAAGTCTGGCACAGATGTGGCGTTCCGGCCGGGCATTGGCCGCCTCAGCGGCCCGAGATGACCTGCGTGGTCTGCCTCGCATAAGCCTCGGCGAGGAACTGCTCGACGGCTACCGCCGTGTGCGCGGCCCGGGGCGAGCCGAAAATGTCGAAAGCGTGTTGGGCCAACGGCAACTCGGCATAGACGACCGGGCTCGTGCTGACTTCCCGTAGCCGCTCGGCAAATGCTCGGCCCTGCTCCACCGGCACCAGCGAATCATTGGTTCCGTGCAGCACGAAAAACGGTGGCGCATCAGCAGATAGATACGTCATCGGGGAGGCGTCGCGGTAGGTATCGGGGAAGCGCCGCCGGCTCTGCTTGAACACGTAGGCTCCCAATGCCGGGGTCAGCAGCGGGTGCAATCCAGTCTCGCCGGTGAAGTCGTAGATGCCGTAGAACGGGACCGCCGCCCGCACGCTGGTATCGGCGTCGGCGAAACCCGGTTGGAAACGCGGATCGTTTGCGGTCAGAGCGGTTAGAGCGCAGAGGTGACCACCTGCGGAGCCCCCGGTCACCGCGACCCAGTCCGGGTCGCCGCCGTAGTCGGCGATGTGGGCTTTGGTCCACGCCAAGGCCCGCTTGACGTCGATGATGTGGTCAGGCCAAGTGGAGCGGGGGCTCAGCCGGTAGTTGATCGACACACACACCCAACCGCGTTCGACCAGGTGGGCCATCAGCGGATGTGCTTGTCCGCGTTTACTTCCCACCATCCAGGCACCACCGGGAATCTGCAGCAGTACCGGCGCGCGACCATCACGAGGCAGGTCGCGATGCCGCCACACATCGAGCGTGTTGCGGCCGCCGTACTCGCCGTAGGGGATGTCGGAGTCGGAGGCGTAGTCCCGGTAGACCCGCATCATGCGCACCACGCCGGATGCCTTGGCGATTTCCGCGTCCGACCCCGGCCGCTTCCACAGATCCCGGCTTTCGGTGCGTCGTCCCGCACCGAGTTCGGCGTCCAGAGCCGCGGTCAACGGCCTATTGGCGGTACGGCCGGCATAGTTCAGCCCCACTAAACCCAGCCAGGACAGCGCCGACAGCAGCCAGCTGGTCCGCCGAGCCCGCGGCGACAACCGCCGACTAACCGCCGCCAACGCCGCGGATTGTCCGGCGATGAGCTGCAACGGCAGCTCGGAGGCGAACAAGCCGAAGGCGAACGCGTACAGCGACGGATAACCGCGCTTGGTCAGCGGGCGATACCCGTTCACGGTGGTGGCCAGACCGGCCAGCGAACCGAGCACGGCCAAAAGCCTTCGCATTGCGCTCCTCAGCGTTGTGGGACGACCTGATTCGGCACCCTACCGAAATCGGCCGAACCACCCGCTTATGCGGTGGTCCCAGCTCGCTGAACCACCGGATCTGTGCGGCGGTCCCAGCTTCGCCTCTCCTGCGTCGAGGCTCGCTGAACCACCGGGTCAGCCCGCTGGGGTCACCGACAGCGATCGGGGCGCCGGACCGCGCGAGGCCGGGGTACGGGCGTCAACCAGAAACCAGGTGCGCATGACGCCCTTGCCCTTGACGTCGACGTCGCCGCGCTCCTCGAACACGAAGTCCTCTTTGAGTCGTTCATAGACCGGCTGCGGCACCTGGATGCGGTTCGGGGCGCCGGTCGACTCCATCCGCGAGGCCAGGTTCACCGCGTCACCCCACACGTCGTAGAAGAACCGGCGGTGGCCGACGACTCCGGCCACCACCGGGCCGGTGGCCAAACCGATCCGCAGCGACACCGGCCGGCCCAGCGGATCGCGCAGGTCGGCGATGGTCGCGGCGATGTCGAGCGCCAGCCGCGCCAGCGCGTGCAGGTGATCGGGTCTCGGGTCCGGAACGCCGCTGACCACCATGTAGGAGTCGCCGCTGGTCTTGATCTTCTCCAGGCCGTGCTGATCGACGAGCCGGTCCAAGTCGCTGTAGAGCTCGTTGAGGAACCCGACCAGCTGGCCCGGGTCGGTCTGGCTGGCCCGTCGGGTGAAGTCGGCGATGTCGGCGAACAGCACCGAGGCGTCGGGGTAGCTGTCGGCGATCACGTCCACCGCCGGGTTTTTCAGTCGCTCGGCGACCGCGGTGGGCAAAATGTTGGCCAGCAGCGCTTCGGACCGTTCGTACTCGGCCTCCATCGCCGCTTCGGCGTGAGAGATCTCGCGCAGCGCGAACCAGACCGTGGCGACCACCATGAAGCAGGCCGACACGACCACCAGCACGTAGGACAGGTTGTGCAGCCACTCCGGTTGGTGGACGTTGTCGGCGGGGACCAGGAACTGCAGGGCGATGGTCAGCCCCGCACCGATGCCGGCCACCACGGCTGCCAGTTTGATCCTGTCCACGCCCAGAATCAGCACGCTGATCGACGCCGAGGCCAGAAAATAGAACTGGATCCCCGAGCCGGTGCCCACCATCCAGCAGACGACGGCGGTCGTCGAGTAGGCAATGGCCACGAAGGTCAGGGGCGCGAGAAGCTCGCCGTAGCGGTAGAGCAGCGGTGTCAGGACCAGCCCGGCCGCGGCGACGAGATTGATCGCGCCGATCCACCAGTAGGCGGGATCAACCCAGATCTCCAGCATTCCCCAGCCCGCGCTGATGAGCGCGGCCAGCCCGGCAGCCAGCTTGAGGATCCGCAGCCGCTGCGACACCCGCGCCGTGTAATGGCGGGTGCGGGCCGGTATGCAGTGTGTGCGCCGGTAGGGGCTCTGGGCCTCGGCCGGCACCGCGAGGAACCGCTTGACGGACACAAGCGACAGCCTAATCCGCTGAGCTGGGCCGTTGGCGGTTTCACCAGGTCGGGAGCGTGAGTCTAGGGTCGGCGCTCATGGTTGTGCGTTCCGTCGCGCTGTTCGTGTTGGCTGCCGTCGCCGAGATCGGCGGGGCCTGGCTGGTGTGGCAGGGGGTGCGGGAGCACCGCGGCCTGCTGTGGGCCGGTGCCGGGGTGATCGCCCTGGGGCTCTATGGCTTCGTGGCCACCTTGCAGCCCGATGCCCAGTTCGGCCGGATCCTGGCCGCCTATGGCGGGGTGTTCGTCGCCGGCTCGCTGGCCTGGGGGATGGCGTTCGACGGCTTCCGGCCCGACCGTGCTGACATCGTGGGGGCGCTGATCTGTCTGATCGGGGTGGGCGTGATCATGTACTCGCCGCGTTGACGCAGCGTCACCCGACGGCTTCGATACCCGAACTTGAGATCACGAAGCCACGTCCGGATGACTCGACGGTGCAGGTCACCCCGGCGGCTTCCGATTGACAGGTGAACGGTCCGGCAGCCGCGCTCTGGCCGAACGGAAGAATCGGTTGATCGAACGGGGGATTGGACAAACAGTTGACGCTGTCACTGCACATCGACAACTCCCCGTCGCTGTCCATCGATACGTGCTGCGGCGGATTCACCGACATGCAGTAGGCCGCATCGGGCAGTTCCCCGCGCCGGTAATTTATTTCGCAGTTGATCCCGGCCCGCGTCCCGAAAAACGGGACAAAGGGCAAGTTGCACGATTCGCAGTCGTCGTAGCTGGGCTCGCGAGCAATCTCCTGCAGTGGGTCGCGTTGCAGGAGATTGCCGCCGATGCCGCCGTCATGGCCGGATGACGCGTCGTCGTATTGCCCGCGAGTCTTGGCCTGCACGTACTTGGTGTCGTGCGCGTGGTTCGAGATCCACAAGAGAAAGCCGACCGACACGCCCAGCAGCACCACCAGCACACCCAGCACGGACTTCCTCAAGGGCCCTCCTCGGCTGCCAGTCCCGGCGTGCCCGAGTCTAAGTTCGGCGGTGTCGGTGGGGGGCGACAATGACGATTCGCTTGAGACTCGTCGGCTCGCCGGTTGGCACGAAGCCGTCCGCGGCACATTGCGCGTTACAGCAACTCCAGGTACGCGGTTGCGCTGGTCCGATAAGCCTTCGGCCAGCGGCATTTTACGTGACGTTGGTGGTGCCCTCGGTGAGATTCGAACTCACACTGCACGGGTTTTGAATCCGTTTCCTCTGCCAGTTGGGATACGAGGGCCCAGCGCTGACGCGCGGCTTCCTACCTTAGACGATGCCCCTCGGGGTTGCCCCAGCCGGCAGCCACGACAGAATAGGGGGATGACCGAGCCCACGTCCGACAGCAGCCCACGCCCAGCCCGGCGGGTGCTGATCGCCGAGGATGAGGCGCTGATCCGGCTGGATCTCGCCGAGATGCTGCGCGAAGAGGGCTATGAGGTGGTGGGCGAGGCCGGCGACGGGCAGGAGGCCGTCGAGCTGGCCGAACTGCTGCGCCCGGACCTGGTGATCCTGGATGTGAAGATGCCGCGCCGCGACGGCATCGACGCGGCGTCTGAGATCGCCGCCAAGCGGATCGCTCCGATCGTCATCCTGACCGCGTTCAGCCAGCGCGACCTGGTCGAACGCGCCCGTGACGCCGGGGCAATGGCTTACCTGGTCAAGCCGTTCACCGCCGGTGACCTGGTCCCGGCCATCGAACTGGCGCTCAGTCGGGCCGAGGAGATCACCGCCTTGGAGCGCGAGGTCAGCAACCTCTCCGACCAGCTGGAAACCCGCAAGCTCGTCGAGCGGGCCAAGGGCGTGCTGCAGACCGCACACGGCTTCACCGAACCCGAGGCCTTCAAGTGGATTCAGCGCGCGGCGATGGATAAGCGGACCACCATGCGCCAGGTCGCCGAAGTGGTGCTGGAAAACGTCGAGGCCCCGGTCAACCCACCGGCCTGATAGTCACGCCACCAACCTCGCTGAGCCCCGTCGGGTTGGTTCAGCAAGTACGCTCGATGACGTGCAGCGCAGAATCATGGGCATTGAGACGGAGTTCGGTGTCACCTGCACCTTCCACGGCCATCGGAGGTTGTCGCCCGACGAGGTGGCGCGCTATCTGTTCCGCCGGGTGGTGTCTTGGGGACGTAGCTCGAATGTGTTCCTGCGCAACGGAGCTCGGCTGTACCTGGATGTCGGCAGCCATCCCGAATACGCCACCGCCGAGTGCGACAACCTCATTCAGCTGGTCACCCACGACCGGGCCGGTGAACGCGTCCTCGAAGACCTGCTGATCGACGCCGAGCAGCGGCTGGCCGATGAGGGCATCGGCGGCGACATCTACCTGTTCAAGAACAACACCGATTCGGCCGGCAACTCCTACGGCTGCCACGAGAACTACCTGATCGTGCGGGCCGGGGAGTTCTCCCGGATCTCCGACGTGCTGCTGCCGTTCCTGGTGACTCGTCAGCTGATCTGCGGCGCCGGCAAGGTGCTGCAGACCCCCAAGGCCGCCACGTTCTGCCTGTCCCAGCGTGCCGAGCACATCTGGGAAGGCGTCTCGAGCGCCACCACTCGGTCGCGGCCGATCATCAACACCCGAGACGAGCCGCACGCCGACGCCGAGAAGTACCGACGGCTGCACGTCATCGTCGGCGACTCCAACATGTCCGAGACCTCGACGCTGCTCAAGGTGGGCAGCGCGGCCCTGGTGCTGGAGATGATCGAGGCCGGGGTGCCCTTCCGGGACTTCTCGTTGGACAACCCGATCCGGGCGATCCGCGAAGTCAGCCACGATGTCACCGGCCGGCGGCCGGTGCGGCTGGCCGGCGGACGCCAAGCCGGTGCCCTGGACATCCAGCGTGAGTACTACGGGCGGGCCGTGGAGTACGTGCAGACCCGAGCCAGCAACCCCCAGCTCGAGCAGGTCATCGATTTGTGGGGCCGCCAGCTTGACGCTGTGGAAACCCAGGACTTCGCCAAGGTGGACACTGAGATCGACTGGGTGATCAAGCGAAAGCTGTTCCAGCGCTACCAGGATCGCTACAACATGGAGCTGTCCGATCCCAAGATCGCCCAGTTGGACCTGGCCTATCACGACATCAAGCGCGGGCGCGGAGTGTTCGATCTACTGCAGCGCAAGGGATTGGCCACCCGCATCACCACCGACGAGGAAGTCGACGAGGCGATCGACACCCCGCCGCAGACGACCCGCGCCAAGCTCCGGGGCGAATTCATCAGTGCCGCCCAGGCAGCCGGACGCGATTTCACCGTCGACTGGGTGCACCTCAAGCTCAACGACCAGGCCCAGCGCACCGTGTTGTGCAAGGACCCGTTCCGGTCGGTCGACGAGCGGGTCAAGCGCCTGATCGCCAGCATGTAGCGAACCGGTGATGACTCGGCTCAGCGGCCTGGCCGCCCTCATCCCGCTGGGCATCGCGCTGGCCGGGTCACCGGCCGCGCACGCCGGCGGCGTCGTCATCTGCCAGTTCAGCGTGGCCAAGCCGTTCGTCTACTCGGTCAATGGTGCCGACTACATGGGCAGCCGGGTCGACGTCAGCGATTGCCGGACCGATCTTCCCGGCACGCCGCTGACCCTGCAGATGCACCTGACG
Organism: Mycobacterium sp. UM_Kg27; assembly: GCF_000972905.1. Lineage (NCBI taxonomy): Bacteria > Bacillati > Actinomycetota > Actinomycetes > Mycobacteriales > Mycobacteriaceae > Mycobacterium > Mycobacterium sp. UM_Kg27. Next base: position 2,571 of record NZ_JRMM01000110.1, on the reverse strand, counting down.
GCGTCCGGAGCGCCGTTGGAGCTGGCCGGCCCGTCGCACACCCTCACCTACGCCGAGACCCGTGCGGTGCACACCGGCGACAGCTTCTCGGTGGCGTTTCCCAACGACGACCGGTTGATGCCGCTGTACCCGGGCGTGTACGGCGCGAAGATGACGGCACGCACCGATCTCCCCGGCCAGCCGCGCGCCGAAGACCCCGAATTCTCGGACTACCAATGCAGCACCTGGGACTTCCCGGGCATGGCATGCACGCCGGCGACCCACATCTGAACAACCACCACGCCGCGAGCCCTTATCCTGTCTTGTCATGGCGACCGCGAAAGTCGAGCGACTCCTCAATCTCGTCATCGCGTTGCTGGCTACCCGCAGCTACCTGACCGCCGAGAAGATCCGAGCCACCGTGCAGGGCTACGGCGACAACCCCAGCGACGAGGCGTTCTCCCGAATGTTCGAGCGGGACAAGAACGAGCTGCGTGACCTGGGCATTCCGCTGGAGACCGGCAAAGTGTCGGCCTTCGAGACGGTGGACGGCTACCGGATCAACCCCGATGCCTACGCCCTGCCGACCATCGACCTGACCCGCGACGAGGCCGCCGCAGTGGCGGTCGCGGTTCAGCTGTGGCAGTCACCGGAGCTGCGCGCCAACGCCGAAGGTGCCGTCGCCAAACTGCATGCCGCCGGTGTCGAGGTGGACCCGAGGCAGGCCGACGTGCTGGTGGCGACACCCGCAGCGCTCCCGGGTATACACCGGGCCGAGCCGGCGCTGGGCGCGCTGATGGACGCCGTCCAGAACGGGCAGGCTGTGCAGTTCGAGCACCGGCCCTCACCGGTCGAGCCGTATGTCACCCGCACCCTCGAGCCGTGGGGAGTGGTCACCCACACCGGCCGCTGGTATGTGGTCGGCCACGATCGCGACCGCAACGCGATACGCACCTTCCGGCTGTCGCGGATCGGTCCGGAGGTTCGGCCGATCGGGCCCACCGGCGCCGTCACCCGGCCCGACAACGCCGACCTGCGCGCGATCGTCGCCGAGGCGGTCGGCGATGCACCCAGCGGGCTGCAGGCACGCATCTGGGTCGCCGATGTCCGTGCCGTGGCGCTGCGCCGGGCCGGCACCGTACTCGCCCGCCAGGCCCTCGCCGGCCGCGACGGCGACATCATCGGCGTCGATATAGGGACCCATGACCGGCTGGCCCGGGAGATCGCCGGCTACGGGGCCGACGCCATCGTCTTGGACCCGCCGTCGCTGCGCGACGATGTGGTGGCGCGACTGAGCGCGCGCGTGGGGGAGGTGCCGGTGTGACCCAGCTGTCGAAACGCCTGGTCCGGCTGCTGAACATGGTGCCGTATCTGAAAGCTCGCCCCGGGATCAGCAAGAAACAGGCCGCCGCCGAACTCGGCGTGAGCCTCAGCCAGCTGCAGAGCGACCTGCAGCAGCTGGTGATGTGTGGCCTGCCCGGTTACGGGCCCGGCGACCTGATCGACGTGACGTTCTATGAAGATCGCCTGGACGTGTTCGAATCCGCCGGTGTCGATCGGCCGTTGCGGCTGACGTCGCGTGAGGCCACGGTCATGCTCATGGCGTTGCGCACCCTGGTCGACATGCCCGGGATCGTCGACCCGCGGGCCGCCCGCAGTGCGATCGCCAAGATCGAGGAGGCCGCCGGCGCCGCAGCACCAGCGGCGCCCGTCTCGGTCACGCACGACGCCTCGGCCGCCGACGTGGTCCGCGACGGCGTCCAGCAACACCGAGCGTTGGCGATCGACTACTACGCGGCGTCGCGGGACAGCGTGTCGCATCGGATCGTGGACCCGATCCGGGTGGTGTTGATCGGCGCACACAGTTATCTGGAGGCGTGGTGCCGCGACTCCGAGGGGGTGCGGTTGTTCCGGTTCGACCGCATTGACGAGGTCCGCTTGCTCGACGAACCGTCGGCGCCGCCGGAGCCGGCGCGCCAGGCCGAAACCGACACCTCGCTGTTCGACGCCGACCCGTCACTGCCGGTCGCCATCGTGCGGGTGGCGCCGTCGGCGGCGTGGATGTTCGAGTACTACCCGATGCAGGATCTCGGCGAGCTCGCCGACGGCTGGCGCGAAGCCCGGCTGACCTACGCGTCCGATGAGTGGCTGATCCGGCTGCTGCTGGGTATGGGCGATGAGGTGCAGGTCAAGGCACCGGAATCGGTCGTCACAGGGCTACGTGACGCGTCGACCGCCGCACTGGCGATGTATGAGGTCAGCCTGTGACGGTCTACAACGCCGGAACCTTGGTGGCCGACCTCGTCTTCCTGGCCGTGATGGTAGGAATCGTGGTGGCCATCGTTTTTCTGGTCAAGGCCAGAGCGACGCACACTGAGCAACTGCCCGTGGTTCCGAACTGGTATCCCGATCCGGCTGACGCTGCGCAGCTGCGCTACTTCGACGGCCAGAGCTGGACGGAAGACACCCGGCCACGGGATGCACCACCGGGTTAGAGCCTCCGGCTGAACCGCCGGGTTGATGCGGCGGTCCCAGCTTCGCCTCTCCTTCGTCGAGCCTCGCTGAACCGCCGGGTTGATGCGGCGGTCCCAG
>NZ_JRMM01000109.1:0-15352 GCF_000972905.1 Mycobacterium sp. UM_Kg27 | reverse complement strand
GAGATGTGTATAAGAGACAGCAACCCGCCCAACCGGATGCCGGAAGCCGTATCAATGGCCGACGCGGTCGCATCGAAATGGTCCGCCACCGACCGCAGCGCGGCGGCGTCGAGGTAGAGCTGTTGTCGTCCCATACGGGTATGACGGCGACAGCGTTGGACGGGTTCCCTGGTTCCCCGAGATTCGCTGAACCGCGGGTTCAGTTCCGAGTGCGTACCGCGTCGGCGACATCTGCCGCGATCCGGCGCGCCGTCTCCTCATCGGAGGCTTCCACCATCACGCGGACGAGCTGCTCGGTTCCCGACGGTCGCAACAGGATTCGTCCAGTGGCACCGAGTTCGTCGGTGGCACGCTGCACCGCGTCACGCACGGCGGGGCGGCCCACCGCTTCGGCCTTGTCAGTGACCTCGACATTGATCAGCACCTGCGGCAACGTGCGCATCGCCGAGGCCAGGGCGGCCAGCGGAGTCCGGGTCTGCGCCATTCGTGCCATCAAACGCAGGCCGGTGATGATGCCGTCACCGGTAGTGGCCACCTGGGGAAGCACGATGTGACCGGACTGCTCACCGCCGAGCGTGAATCCTCCGGCCCGCAACTGCTCGAGAACGTAGCGGTCGCCGACGTCGGTGGTGTGCACGGTGACCCCGGCCTCGCGCATGGCCAGGTGCAACCCGAGATTGCTCATCACGGTCGCCACCAGGGTGTCGTCGACCAGTTCTCCGGCGTCACGCATGGCCAGTGCCAGCACGACCATGATGGCGTCACCGTCGATCACATTGCCGGCGGCATCGACGGCCAGGCAGCGGTCGGCGTCACCGTCGTGCGCCAGGCCCAGGTCGGCGCCGTGGTGCAGCACCGCGGCGCGCACCGGTTCCAGATGCGTCGAGCCGCACCCCTCGTTGATGTTGAGCCCGTCGGGATCGGAGTTGATCGTGATCACGGTGGCCCCGGCGGCCCGGTAAGCCCGCGGCGCCGCGTCCGATGCCGCGCCGTGCGCGCAGTCCACCACCACGGTCAGGCCGTCCAGCCGAGTGGGATGGGTTTCGGTCAGGTGCCGCAGGTAGCAGTCCAGCGCATCCTTGGCGTCCACCACCCGGCCCAGCTCGGCGCCGATCGGGCGCAAGCCCGGTCCGGCGGCCACCAGGTCTTCGATCTGGTCCTCGGTCGCGTCGTCGAGTTTGTGTCCACCCGGGCCGAAGAATTTGATGCCGTTGTCCGGCATCGGGTTGTGCGAGGCGGAGATCATCACCCCGAAGTCGGCTTCATACGCGCTGGTCAGATAGGCCACTGCCGGGGTCGGCAGCACACCGGCGCGCAGTGCGTCGACGCCCTGGCTGGTCAGCCCGGCGATGACCGCGGCCTCCAGCATCTCTCCGCTGGCCCGCGGGTCACGGCCGACGACGGCCACCCGGCGACCGGTACCGGTGGCGAGCCGCTGGGCCGCCGCGCCGCCCAGTGCGACCGCCAGCTCGGCGGTCAGCTCGCGGTTGGCAACCCCGCGGACGCCGTCGGTGCCGAAAAGTCGACCCATAACTATCCTTTATCGCCGCGAGCGCGCGTGTCTCCGGCCCGACACGCCGGTATCGGACCGAAAACACGCACCCTCAAACGCAAGCCGGGGGCACCTTCCGCGTGCGGAAGGCACCCCCAACTCGCTGCCAGAATGCAATCGCAGATCAGCGCTTGCTGTACTGCGGAGCCTTGCGGGCCTTCTTGAGACCGTACTTCTTGCGCTCGGTGGCCCGCGGGTCACGAGTCAGGAAGCCGGCCTTCTTCAGAGCCGGACGGTCTTCGGGCTGCACCAGGATCAGCGCGCGGGCCAGCGCCAGCCGCAGCGCACCGGCCTGGCCGGAGGGGCCGCCGCCGTCGAGGTGGGCGTAGACGTCGAAGCTGTCCACCCGGTCCACGGTGACCAGCGGAGCCTTGATCAGCTGCTGGTGCACCTTGTTCGGGAAGTAGGCCTCCAGGGTGCGTCCGTCCAGGTTGAACTTGCCGGTGCCGGGCACCAGGCGCACACGCACCACGGCCTCCTTGCGGCGGCCGACGGTCTGGATGGGACGGCCCAGGTCGTGCGGCTGGTAAGCCGGCGCGGCCTCTTCGTGCACCTCTACGGTCTCGTCAACCGCGCTGGCCTCAGAGGCCTCGGCGGCCTCGTCGATGGCCTCGGTACCTTCAAATGCGGTCTCGGTCATTGCGCCACCTGCTTGATTTCGAACGGGATCGGCTGCTGAGCGGTGTGCGGATGCACCGGGCCGGCGTAGACGTGCAGCTTTCGCTGAATCTGACGCCCCAGCTTGTTGTGCGGGATCATCCCGAGGATCGCCTTCTCCACGACGCGGTCGGGACGGGTCTCCATCAGCTCACCGATGCTGCGCTTGCGCAGCCCGCCCGGGTAGCCCGAGTGGCGGTAAGCCATCTTCTTCTGCAGTTTGTCGCCGCTGATGGCGACCTTGTCGGCGTTGATGATGATGACGAAGTCACCGCCGTCAACGTTCGGTGCGAATGTCGGCTTGTGCTTGCCGCGCAGCAGGGTTGCTGCCGCAACGGCGAGCCGGCCGAGCACCACGTCGGTGGCGTCGATGACATACCACGAACGTGTGGTGTCACCCGCCTTCGGCGCATAGGTGGGCACAGCGCTTACCTCTTCTTTTACTCGAGCCGGGCGTTCCCGGTTCTAGCGGATCCCGGAGCGAGCCGGGTGCCGGTCCGGCGTGAACGCGGGGTGATTTCTCGGCGACCGACATTGACCCGAGTACCCGCTGTGCCACTAGGCACCGCACGCCAACGGTGCAGCTTACCGGCGGCGATCCGCGGGGGTCAAAACGGTGACCGCCGGCGTGGGAGCCGGTGTGGCCCCGTCGGCTCTCCATCCTCCGGGGCCACACCGTGTTAGGGGCGGCCTCTCCTACCTCCCCCAAGCTCCCGCGGCGCGACAGTCGGCGTCGGCAACGTCGGCGGCGCCGTCGCGGACGGCGCCGCCAAGGTCGAACAGGATCTGGTTCAGCGCGCTGACCGCGTGCTGCCATCGCAGCTGTTCAGCGTGGTAGGCACCGGCCGCCTCCCGCGTCCACACCTGCTGCAGGGGGGCGATCTGCGACCGCAGCTCCTCCAGGGCCCCGTTGAGCCGGGCGGCCGTGGAGTGGATCTCCTGGCGGACGGCATATTCGATCTCGTCGAAGTTGTACGACAATGCGGCATCCATCTGGGTCTCCGCTCAGATTCCGTCGCCGGCGGCAGCGATGTGGTGGGAGTGGGCCTGGGCGACCTCGCGCAGCGCCCGCTCGTTGTGGCGGATGGTCTCGGCAATGCGCGCCAGCGCGTGGTGCAGCTTCAGGGATTCGGCGTTCCAGCGGTCCACGACGTCCTGGAACCGGGCGGCCGCCAGGCCCGACCACACCGACGGCGGCACCGCCCGCATTCGACCGACAAACGCCTGCAGCATCCCGCGGATCTCCTCGTTGCGGGCGTCGGTGGCCGCCGCGACGGCGCGCATGACGTCGAAGTCGGCGCTGAGTGTGCTGGTGGCTGCGGGTGTGCTCACATCGTCTCCTGCCGTCGGCGGCCGCGATCGAGTCGCGCTGATATGTAGTTCGACGGCGTTCGGCTGGCTTCGGTTCCCTCGACCGTGGGCCTCCACCCGGCGTCGATTCTGCGCATTCCGCTTCTAGAGCCACCGCCTGGATGACATAAATGCGGAACGCGGACCGTAAGCCTTGAGCTGACTGCGGCGTGGGCCCGTCGTCTGCATCGAGGAGGGGAAATGCAACGCACTCTGGGCGTCTGTCTCACCGCTGGACTGGTCATCACCGGCGCCGGTGCGCTGGTCGTTCCGCCGGTGCAACCAGCGGCAACATCGGCGCCGGTGCTCTTAGCCGGCACTGGATCCTCGCTCGGGGACGGCACCGCCCTGATCATGGGCGCCAGCTTCGTCGCAACCCCCAGCCAGGGCTGGCTCAACGCGTTCGACAGGTTGTACCTGCAACCACATGGCTTCACCGGCGACCTTCTGCCGGTGACCACACCGCAGTCGCTGTATCCGTTCACCGGGCCGTTCAGCATGACGTTCGACAATTCGACAGCCCGGGGCATGCAGATCATCGAAGAGGCGATCCAGCGGCAGATCGCGACCGGTGGAGTCAGCGCCGACAACCCCGTCGTGGTGAGCGGCTACTCGCAGAGCGCCTCCATCGACTCGCTGCTGATGGCGCGACTGGAGCAGGAGGGCATTGATCCCGCGAATGTGCACTTCGTGCTGCTGGGCAACCCGAACAACCCCAACGGCGGGTTGCTGGAACGGTTCGCCGTCCCGTTCGGCGATAACCCCGACGCCGTACACCTGGGGCTGACGTTTTCCGGCGCCGCCCCATCGGATGTGTCGCCGACCTCGGTCTACACCTATGAGTACGACGGCTTCGCCGACTTCCCGAAATACCCGATCAATCTGCTGGCCGACCTCAACGCGTATCTGGGCATCCTCTTCAACCATGTCGCGTATCTGGGGTTGACGCCGGAGCAGATCAGCAACGCCGTGCCGCTGCCGACCTTGGATCCCGACAGCCTGACCAGCTACTACATGATCGAGTCGCCGAGCCTGCCGCTGCTGGCCCCGCTTCGGCTGCTGCCGGTGTTCGGCAATCCGCTGGCCGACCTGCTGCAGCCGGCGCTGTCTGTGTTGGTGAACCTGGGCTACGGCAGCATCGACAACGGCTGGTCGCCCGGCTACGCCGATGTGGCCACCCCGATGGGTTTCCTGCCCGACCAAAGCATCCTCGACCAGGTGCCCGAGGCGCTGTGGAACGGTGTGCTGCAGGGATTCACCGACGCCTACCAGGACCTGATCGATCCCGCGAACTACCAGCTGATCTCACCGAAAACGATGTCCGACGTGCTGGGGCCACTGCTGAACTCGGCGACCGCGGCGTTCAACCTCGACGGGTCGTGGGAGGACATCACGAGTTATCTGTCGACCTTCCTCGCCGGCGCCGCGAACTGGTACGCCGAAGGCCTCCAGGAGCTGTCGCTGACCCACACCGGTCTGCCGCCCATCGACATGGGCAGCACCCTGTTCTTCACCCTGCCCCAGGTCGCCTGGAACCTGTTCGAAACCCAGCTGGCTGCCGGCGACCCGCTGGCCGCCATCGGCGAACCACTGGCGGCGCTGATCGGCCTGGCACCGCTCATGCTGGTGGGGGCGGTGATTTAGGCCCAACGACGCTGAGGAGCTGGCCTGCGTGCATTGTCCACCGGCCGGCCTGTGGTCCGAATGGCCGGACTCACGGCAGCTCTCCCAGCCAGTGGCGCAAATCCCCCCGTTTGACGTTTGGCGGCATCGACCCTCAGCTGACGGCGTGGGCAGAGCGCACCGCCTGCTCACACACCGCGCGCAGGGTGGCCTCGCCACCCGGTCCGCTCTGGCATCCGATGCCGATGCGCACGGCGCGGTCGACCACGATCGCCCAGTCGACGTGGTGGCCGTCGCGCACCTCTCGATAGGTCACCGCAGGCCGACCCGCGCTGGTGCCGGCGGGGTTGAAACCGGTGAACACCCCGGGCGTCTCGGCGTCAGCGCGTCGCAGTGCTCGCTGCAACGGTTCGGCGACGGCGGTCAGGGTATCGCCGGCGGCGGGCGCCTGGGTGACGTGCAGCACCAGCTGCGGGTCGCCGGGCGACGCCACCTCCACCCGGGCCGAACCTGGCCCATCCGTCACCCGTCGCGTCACCCAATCAGACGGAACCTGCACCGCCACATGACTTTCCACGAGATAGGTCACGGGATTCTCGATGTCCGGGCGCGCCGCGTGACCTGCCAGCAGGGCCAGCGCCACCACACCGCCGACCAGGGCGGCTGGGCCCAGCCACAACCGGCGACCGGAAGGGGCCGGTTCGGCGACCGGCGGATCGACGGCGCGGCGGATCGGCGGCAGCCGATCGACCACCGTCACCCGCACCTCGGGCCGCAGCCGCTGCTCGATCAGCGCCGAGAGCAACCCCGCCCCGCCAATCCCGGCCGGTGCGTCGATCACGACCACTGCGGGGTGACCCCGAACCGCCGCACGTATCCGGTGTGCCACCGCGTCGGCGACCTCGTCGGGGGAACCGATGCGCGGCTCGGCAACGACATCAGCGCCTTCGGCTCCGGTGACGGCCACCAGGACCGCGGCGATCTCCACCACGACCGCGGCGCGGAATGCACACGCCAGTAGCGTTGCACGCGAACGGGTCACGACCTCGCCGGTGAGCTCTCGCGCCGCCGCCGTGAGCAGTTGCACCCTTCGAACCGGCCACCAGGATGGGTGGATGAGCTCGATCGACTCGCCAGGCAGCGGGCAGGCCAATACGTCGCATAGCAGCTCCGCCATCGACACCGGTTGCCCGCCGACCAGTCCGACCGGGTCATCGATCCACTCCAGCGCCGCTACAGCGTCGACTGATTCCACTCCGCCGCAACATAATCGGCGAATCGATACGGGACCTGCCTCGATCACCGCACGATGACATGCGCTCATGGCTCCCAAGCCACCTGGATAAGCCGCTCGCCGTCAGACCGGGTGACCAGGGTGCCGCGCCCGGGCGGCAGGGGCACCGGGCGGACCGGACCCCACGGGGCGTCCGCGGCACTGCCGGCCAAACCGTTCATCGTCAGCGTCATCGCGCCCAGATCGGTCAGCGCGGTCAGCAACGGCTCGTACATCGACCGGGCCGCTCCCCCGCTGCGACAGGCCACGATCAGGTGCAGTCCGAGATCCCCTGCGTGCGGCAGGTATTCCAGCAGTGGTGCCAGCGGATTGCCGGTGCCGGCGGCAACCAGGTCGTGGTCATCGACCACCACGTACAAGTGCGGGCCAGACCACCAGGACCCGGCGCGCAGTTGCTGCGGTCTGAGGTCGGCACCGGGCATCCGCATCGCCAGCCGGTCGATCAGCTCCGGCAGCAGTGTTGTCAGCGCCGGCCGCGACATCGCATAACCGGCCAAGTGCCCGGTAGGCACGACGTCCAGCAGGCCGCGCCGGTAGTCGACCACCAGCAGCTGCGCCTGGCCGACGGCGTGGCATCGGACCAGTTCCCTGCACAAGGTTCGCAGCGCGGAGGTCTTGCCGCACTCGCTGCCGCCCACGATGAGCAGGTGCGGTTGGTGACCGAAATCGATCGGAACAGCCTCGAGTCCGCGTTCGTCAACGCCCAGAACCGGCAGGCCAGCGGGGGCCGCGGCCAGCTCGGCCCGGTCGACGACGGCCGGCAGCAGCCGGATCGGTGGTGCCACGGCACCGTCCGGGTGCCGCATCGGTTCCCAGCCTTGCGGGCGGGCCAGCAGCATGTGCATGCCGTCGTGGGTCAGGCCGCGTCCGGGCCGGCCCTGCGGCACCCGCTGGGCCTGGCGGCGGTCCAGTTCGGACTCGGCCGGATCCCCCAGCCTCAGCTCGATACGGGTGCCGATCAGGTCCCGCAAGGCGGGCCGCACCTCGGCCCACCGCGACGCACCCAATATCACGTGCACGCCAAAGGACAGCCCGCGGGCGGCCAGCGCGACAATCCTGGCCTCCACCTCGAATTCGCGGCACAGGGCCGACCATCCGTCAATCACCATAAAGACGTCCGAGGCCACGCGTTCGTCGTCCGCGATGCGGTCGGCTCGCTGGGCTTCGCGCCGCGCCACGATCGCCTCCATCTCGGCAACCACCCGCCGGACCAGGTCCGGCTGCCCGACGCCGGCGACTGCACCGACGTGCGGCAGGGTTCGGAGCGCCGAGAGTGCCCCACCACCGAAGTCCAAGCAGTAGAACGCGACCCGGGTCGCATCGTGGGTGGCGCACAGCGCCGCGATCAGGGTGTGCAGCGCGGTCGACTTGCCCGACTGCGGGGCACCCACGACGGCGACATGTCCGCCGCCGCCGTCCAACCGAAGCGACAAGGCGGTCCGACGCTGCTCAAAAGGCCGATCCACGATGCCGATCGGGACCGTCAGATCAGCGTAGCCTGCGTCGAGGAGTGATCCCAGAGCTGGGGAATCTCCCAGCGGCGCCAGCCATATCGGTCGCGCCGCCGGGCCGTACCCGGACAATCGCTGCAGCATTGCCTGTAGCACGGTGCGCCCGCCCGCATCGGCCGCTTCCCTTACCGGGCCCAGTGGCGCGGCGGTGAACGGGCGGACCGCGATCGGATCAGTCCGGACAGCAGGGCACATCCCGGAGACGTAGGCCGTCTGGAATCGCCGCACCGTGCCGTCTGCGGTGCGCAAGAGCCCCGCTCCGGGGATATTGGGCAGTTCGTATGCGTCGCCGTTGCCCAGCACTATCCGGGATTCGGCCGCCGACATCGTCTTGAGACACACCCGATAGGACAGATGCGATTCCAGACCCCGAAGCCTGCCCTCTTCGAGCCGCTGGCTGGCCAGCAACAGGTGCATTCCCAGCGATCGGCCCAGCCGGCCGATGGCGACAAAGGTGTCGAGCAGGTCGGGTTGCTGGTGCAATAGTTCGGCGAACTCGTCGACGATCACCAGCAGTGCAGGCAGGGACGGCAGCTGCGGCTGCGCCGTTCGCACCTGCCGGTATCCGGCGATACTGGGCGCCCCGGCGGCGCGCAGTTGTTGCTGGCGCCGCTGCATCTCGCCGGCCAGCGCGTCGCGCATCCGCTCCACCAGCGGCGCCTCGTCGGCCAGGTTCGTGATGACCGCACTGACATGGTTGACCTGCTCGAAACCGAGAAAGGTTGCGCCGCCTTTGTAGTCGACCAGCACCAGGTTGAGTTCCTCGGGTGAATGCCGCGCCGCCATGCCCAGCACCAGGGTGCGCAGGAACTCCGATTTGCCCGAACCTGTGGCTCCGACACAGAGCCCGTGCGGTCCACTACCGTGCTCGGCGGCCTCCTTGATGTCCAGCCGTACCGGGTCTCCGCTCGGGTCCGTGCCGATCGGGACGCACAATGACTGCGCTGATGCGCGTGCCCATTCCGACGGTGCATCGAAGCGGTCGATGTCGCCGATGCCGAGCAGATGAGCCCACCCTTGAGCGTCCCCGGCGCCGACGGGCCCGTGCGCCGCCAGGCGCCGGGCACACACCACCGCGTCGGCGAGGGTCAGAAAGTCCGGCCGGCCAAGGCGGTCATCGGCGTCACGCAGCTCCGTCGCGGTCACGTGCAGGCGGCGCGCCTCACCTCGGGCGCCTGTCTCCGCCACCCGAAGGCCGCTGGCGTCGTCGCTGACCACGATGGCCCGGCGGCCGGACAGGCTGGTTTCGGCGGCGGCCAGGCCGGGATAGTTCAGGCGCAATGGCCCGCCGGCATCGGTGGCCGACGGATGCTGATGGTGCGGCAGCCATTTCAGCCAATCCCAGTCGCCGCAACGCCGACCGTCCACGGCCGCGATCAGCAGTGCATCGGGCCCGTGCAGCACGGCGAGCTGACAGATCAGTGCGCGCAGCAGACCGCGAGCCCGTTCACTGTCGCCGTCCAGCAGCAGCGGCGAAGGTCCCAGCACCGTCACCGCGACAGGTACGTCTGGCACCGCAGCGTAGGTGTCCAGGAAACGGCGCAGCGCTGCGTCGGTCACCGGATCGACCCCGCGCACCGGATCGCGCGAGGGTGCCACCACTCGACTGGCCGGGACAGCCGGGCCGATCCCGACTCGCACCGAGCCGAAGTCGGGGTCGCCGAGCTGGCGCTCCCACATTCGGGCCCCGCCGGCCAACGTCCAGAGTGCGTCCGGCTCTGGGTGCGACCACAGCGCCCAAGCCCGCTGGGCCGCAGCATTGTCTGCCAAAGACTTCCGTAAGTCCGCGAGATAGGCCAGGTAGTTCTCGCGGTCCTCGTCGATGTCGTTGCCACGTCCGTGGCTTCGCCCGGCGACAACGGCGGTCACCGCGGAGGTGAGCATCATCAGTGGGAACAGTGCGAACACCGGGCTACGTGCGGCCGGGGAGCCCGAGCGGTAGGCGACGGCGGTCACGACGAGCATGCCCACCGCCATAGCGGCGGGCAGCAACCGGGCCAGAATCATCCGCGGCTCGGAGTCCGGCACCGATGGCGGTGCAGCGACCGCAATTTCATCCCGCGATGGCGACGCGGGTGGGAGCGCGGTCGGCGCTGGACCGGTCATCGGCACACCGTAGGCACCGCCGATTTCACCGGCAAGTCGGCTGTGGATAGTCGCAATCCTCTCCGCAGCCGGATCAGTAGCGTGCGAGCAACGAAGCCGAAAGGAGAACGTGCCGTGTCAGATCCGGATTCCGGCCTGCGTCGGGTAGCGGTACACGCCGCTAATGCGCACGCCGATCTGACGCTCCCGTCCAGGGTGCCGGTGGCGGTTCTGATCGCGGCTGTCCTCGAGCTGATGCCGTGCCTAGCCAGCCCGGACTCGCTGCGGCCCTATCGGCTCTTCGAGCCGGGACGAGCCGCACTAAACGGCACGAAAACCCTTTCTCAGCAAGGTATCCGCGATGGCGCCACCCTGGTGTTGAGCCACGCTGAATGTCCGGCCCCACAAGTGTCGTTCGACGATCCCGCCGAAGAGGTGGCGGCCGCGGTGCGCAACATCGAGCGCCCATGGAGTCCTACGGCTTGCCGGCTCAGCGCTGCGCTCGCCGCGTCCGGGCTGGCCGGGGTGGCCGGCTTCGTGGCGACTCCGGGCGGCCCCGGCGCCCCAAACGCGCTGTTGGCCGTCGCGGCCACCGGCGCGGTCGCCCTGATGGCCGTCCCACCGAGTGGCTGCAACGGGTTGGTGCGCACCACATTGTGCTGCCTGGCCGGATTGGCGGTACTGGGTGCCGTCGCGGGAATGACCGTCGCGGTGACAGGAATTGCGCTGCCGCGGGCGGGAGCCGCGGCGGTTGTCGCCGGAGTCGGCATGCTCCGAGTCGCCGGCCGAGCGGCGGCCGCGGCCACCGGGTTGTTCCGCCGAGGACAAGCCGTGCCGGCGCAGGTAGCCGAGACGCACCACCTGGTGACCGGATTGGTTGCGGCGACTGCGGCGTCGGCGACTCTGGGCGCTGCCGCGGTGGTCGCCGGATCACCGGGTGCCGGGGCGCCCCGCATGGTCGGCGCAGTGTTCGCGGCGACGGCCGGCATGGCGCTGGCACTGCGCGCCCGCTCGCACACCGACGGCGTGCAGGTCGCGGCGCTGATCGCCGGCGGTACCGCCACACTGGCGGTCGGCCTGCTCGCCGCGGCAAGCAGCACAACGGCGCAATGGCCGGCGGCGCTGGCCGTGATGCTTGTCGCGACGGCGCTCGGACTGGGCTTCACGGCTCCGACCGCGTCCCCGCTGATCCGGCGGGTCGCCGAGGTGATGGAGGGCCTGGCTCTCGGATCCTTGGCGCCGCTGGCGTGTTGGGTGTGCGGGTTCTACAGCCTGGCCCGCGGATTGAGTATCGGCTGAGCCGTGCCGCGTACCCGGATCGCTCGGCTACTGGCGGCCGCCACGATCGCGGTGACGGCGGCCGCGCCACCGGCCAGCGCGGTTACACCGCCGCCGGTCGACCGCACCCTGGTTCCTGCCCCGGCGCCGGCCACGCCGGAGCGGCCAACGGTGCAACGTGAGGTGTGCGCGGTGGGCACGCTGGGGCCAGGTGCGGCCCCGACCCAGCTCGCCGGGCTGGACCTGGCGGCGGCCTGGGCGCTCACTCGCGGTGCCGGTCAGCGGGTCGCGGTGATCGACACCGGTGTTGCCCCGCACCGGCGGCTACCCGGACTGATCGGCGGCGGTGACTACGTCTCCACCGGCGACGGCACCCGGGATTGCGATGGACACGGCACCCTGGTCGCCGGAATCATCGCGGCCGCAGCGGATCCCGTGACCGACGGGTTCAGCGGCGTGGCACCGCTGGCCACCGTGATCGGCATCCGCGCGTCCAGCACCCGGTTCGCGGCACTCGGCGACGCCGCAGGTATCGGCGACGTCGACATCCTGGCCAAGGCGGTACGTACCGCGGCCGACCTGGGTGCGTCGGTGATCAACATCTCCACGGTGGCCTGCCGGCCCGCCCGTACCGGACTCGACGACCGCGCGCTGGGCGCTGCCCTGGCGTACGCGGTCGAGATCAAGAACAGCGTCGTCGTCGCAGCAGCCGGCAACACCGACCAGGGTTGCGGGGCCCAGGAACCCATGATCGTCACGCCGGCCTGGTACGACAACTACGTGCTGACCGTGGGCTCGGTGAACTCGCGCGGCGTCGCCTCGGCGTTCACCCTGCCCGGTCCGTGGGTGGATGTGGCAGCGCCCGGCGAAGCGGTGCTCTCGTTGAGTACCGTCGGCGATGCGCTGGCCGATACCCTCGACGACTCGCCGTTGAGCGGCACCAGTTTCGCCGCTCCGGTGGTCAGCGGGCTGGCGGCGCTGATCCGCTCGAGGTTTCCGCAGTGGACGCCGCACCAGGTGATGGACCGGATCAGGGCCACCGCCCATCACCCACCGGGCGGGCGTGATGATCTCGTCGGTGCCGGTGTGGTGGACGTGTTGGCGGCGCTCACCTTTGACGTGGCCACCTCCGCCGAGCCGCCCCGGCCCGCCCCGCCTCTGTCGCGTCCCGCCCCTGACCTCGAACCCGCTGCCGAAGCCGCGCCAGCCGGGCTGCGCACCGCGATCGTCGGCACGGCGGCCCTATTGGCGTTGCTGCTGGCAGCCCTCACCGGTCGGGCGCTGTCGGGCCGGGCACCGCGTCCCGGCTCAGCATCGCCTGGTCACGACTGAGACGGGGGCCGGCCGGCAACCCGGCCAACAGCGGCCACGGCACCCCGGTGGCCACTGCGGGCAGTCCCAGCCTGCGCGCCGCATCGTCGTCGTCGACGGTGAACCGCACCCCGCTCTCGGCGATCAGATAGCCGACACCGCCCGCGTGACCCGAGGTGTCGGCCGCCCGCACGTAGGCACTGTGCCCGGGCGGCAGATAGACCCCGTCCAAGGCGGGGCCAGACCCGTCGGCGTGGGCCAGCGCGGTCGGCGACGCCCCCGCCGGTAGACGCGCCCCACTCGACAGGGTGATCCCGGCCGCTTCGTCGACGCGCCAGTGCACGCACAACGTGGCCGGGGCCGAGCCCACCAACGGGCCCGCCCTACCAAGGTCGACCGGCGGGGCTTCGGGGATCGCGTTGAGCAACAACGCCGAGACCCGTCTCGGCACGGCGGAGTCCAGCAGCGGGTCAGCAGGGTCGACCGCAACCCGCCGCCCGTCGAGGAGCAGATAGGTTGCCCCTGCTTCGGAGCTGACCGGTATGGCCTGCGGTGGGTCGAGGCGCCCGGACGGATCGGCACCGACTAAAAGGACGGTGCCGGCCGAGTCCTCGCACAACGACCACGCCACCGTGTCCGGCAGTGGCGCCCCGAGCACGCCCGGCGCACCCGGGATGCCCAGCGGCGCGCCGCGCCGGGCCCGGCCGACCGCGTTGCCGTCCACCGGTCGAGGGTCGGCCGCCCCGGTGATCAGCCGCGCCGACGCGAGGTTGTACACCGGATGCACCGTGTCGCCGATGCGGACGTAGAGCGCCCCGGTCGCGCGGTCCAGCACGATCGGCGCATCACCCAGGACCGGCTGTGGCCGTACGACGGCCAGCAGGATCGCGCCGACGGCCACGACCATGCTCACCAGCCAGCCCCGGGCCAGCGCGCTTCGACCGGGGACCGCGCCGCCCGTGACCTGCCCGCACCGCAGCGCCCGTTCCATCCGGCGGGCCAGGAAGCGGTGCGCGCTGAGCTGAAGCTGCGTCGTCGATCGCCTGGCCATTTCGGCCACAGGCTATTCGTGAGACCGGTGCGGCCGTATACGGCCATCCACAGTCCCGTCGGTATCGGATTCGGGCTTCGGTACCATCTCGGGTATGCGTTTTGTTCAGCTGAGCAGCATTTTTTCCGCGACATTGATGGCAGGCGCACTGCTGACGCTTCCGGCCGTAGCGCCGAGCGTCGTCCCGGTGGCGACCGCCTACGACTGCCCGGACGTCGAGGTCATCTTCGCCCGCGGCACCAGCGAGCCCCCGGGCGTCGGCCGCGTCGGCCGGGCCATGATCGACTCGCTGCGCCAGCAGACCTCCAAGAAGGTCGACGAGTACGCGGTCAACTACCCCGCCGGCCGGCTGCAGCTGGGTGGCGGCGACGGCGCCAACGACGTGATCAAGCGGGTCAAGGCGGCGGCTGAAGTCTGCCCGGACACCCAGCTGGTGCTGGGCGGCTACTCGCAGGGCGCCTCGGTCATCGACATCGTGACCGGCACCCAGGTCGGCGGCATCACTTGGGGCAACCAGCTGCCGGCTCAGTACGCCGACCAGGTGGTGGCGGTGACCACGTTCGGTAACCCGGCCGACCGCACCGGCGGACCGATCAGCGTGCAGAGCGCGCTGTTCGGTTCGAAGGCTCTCGACCTGTGCAACCCGGGTGACCCGATCTGTCACGAGGGCCCCGGCAACGAGTGGACCGATCACACCGACGGCTACATCCCGGCGCTGACCAGCCAGGCGGCGAACTTCATCGCCGGCCGGCTGCGGGCTGCGGGCCCGGCGCCGACGCTGGCGCCGTGACGGGACCCACCCGTTTTAGTTAGCTCATCAAGGCTTATTTTCGCTACTATCGTTCACCATGAAGGCATTCCGCGTCCTGGCGGCAGGGGTCGCTGCCGCAGCGCTGCTAATGGACCCCACCGCATCATCGACGCCGACAGCCTCGGCTGACGGTTGCCCCGATGTCGAGGTGGTGTTCGCTCGCGGCACCAGCGAGCCGCCGGGCCTGGGTCGGGTCGGCGACGGCCTGGTCAGCGCTTTGCGGAACCGGACGTCCCGATCGGTCGGCGCCTATGCGGTCAACTACCCGGCCAGCTATGACTTTGGCCGCGCCGCCGACGGCGCCAACGACGCCAGCGGCCACATCATGTGGATGGTGGAGAACTGCCCGGGCACCCGCCTGGTCCTCGGCGGCTACTCACAGGGCGCGGCGATCATCGACATCGTGGCGGCGGCACCGGTGCCGGGCTTCGGTTTCACCGCGCCGCTGCCTCCCGAGGCCGCCGACCACGTCGCGGCGATCGCGGTGTTCGGCAACCCGTCGAACAAGATCGGGCAACCGCTGACCAACAGTCCGGTCTACGGATTCAAGACCATCGACCTGTGCACCGATGGCGACCCGGTCTGCTCGCCTGGGCGCATGTTCTCCGCGCACTCCGGCTACACACCGGGCATGACCAATCAGGCCGCTTCGTTCGTCGCCGGCCTGCTGTAGCGCTGTCGGGCGTTCTCGCAGGACAGGTTCGAGTAGCCACCTGCGTTCAGCACGATCTCGCGACGATCAGCAGGGCTTCCGCAGATCCCGGGTGATGATCGTGCGCGCCCCCAGCTGATCGTCCGGCGGGTAGTCGACGCCCTGTCTCTTATACAC
>NZ_JRMM01000108.1:0-15375 GCF_000972905.1 Mycobacterium sp. UM_Kg27 | reverse complement strand
GCTCGGCTGGGATACCCCAGCCGAGCGTCTGCGTGATCTACTACTGGCCAATTAACCACCAGTGTTGCGACGACCCCTTGAAACCGCCCTGGGTGCCGGTCTCCGGGGGTTTCGCCTTGCCGGGCCTGGCCTCTTCCGAAGTCCACCTGGAGCCGGGTGGGCCACCTGCTCGGCTCCAGGGTGTGCGGTTCACATGCGACGGCGCCGGCGGGGTGGCCCCGGGCCGGTGCGATTGGGTCCGCACCGGCTCGACTCGATACCCTGGTAACGCCACAACTCGCCTCACCAGGAGATCCCCATCAGCAGTTTCGCCGACCAGACCTTCACCGCGCCGGCGCAGATACGGAACTTCTGCATCATCGCCCACATCGACCATGGCAAATCCACCCTGGCCGACCGGATGCTGCAGCTCACCGGCGTCGTCGACGACCGATCGATGCGTGCCCAGTACCTGGACCGAATGGACATCGAGCGGGAACGCGGCATCACCATCAAGGCGCAGAACGTTCGGCTGCCCTGGACGGTCAAGGACGACCCGGAGACGGGCCCGCGTAACGGAGCTGAAGCCGGCGACTACGTGCTGCACCTGATCGACACCCCCGGTCACGTCGACTTCACCTACGAGGTGTCGCGCGCGCTGGAGGCCTGCGAGGGCGCCATTCTGCTGGTCGACGCCGCCCAGGGCATCGAAGCCCAGACCCTGGCGAACCTGTACCTGGCGCTGGACCGTGAGCTCACGATCATCCCGGTGCTCAACAAGATCGACCTGCCCGCGGCCGACCCGGAGCGTTACGCCGCGGAACTGGCCCACATCATCGGGTGCGAGCCCGAAGACGTGCTGAAAGTCTCCGGTAAGACCGGCGAAGGCGTGGCCGAGTTGCTCGACGAAGTGGTGAAGCAGGTGCCGGCGCCCACCGGCGACGCCGACGCGCCGGCACGGGCGATGATCTTCGACTCCGTCTATGACATCTACCGCGGAGTGGTCACGTATGTCCGGGTCGTCGATGGCAAGATCACCCCTCGCGAGAAGATCGCGATGATGTCCACCGGTGCCACCCACGAGCTGCTCGAGGTCGGCATCGTCTCCCCGGAACCCAAGGCCACCAAGGGCCTTGGCGTGGGCGAGGTGGGTTACTTGATCACCGGTGTGAAGGACGTGCGTCAATCGAAGGTCGGCGACACCGTCACCACTGCCCGGGGCGGGGCCACCGAGGCGCTCACCGGATACCGCGAGCCCAAGCCGATGGTTTATTCCGGGCTCTACCCGGTCGACGGGTCTGACTACCCGAACCTGCGCGAGGCGCTGGACAAACTGCAGCTCAACGATGCTGCCCTGACCTACGAGCCGGAAACCTCGGTGGCATTGGGCTTCGGCTTCCGGTGCGGCTTCCTGGGCCTGCTGCACATGGAGATCACCCGAGAGCGGCTGGAACGCGAGTTCAACCTCGACCTGATCTCAACCTCGCCCAACGTTGTCTACCGGGTGATCGCTGAAGACAACAGCGAGATCGTCGTCACCAACCCGTCGGACTGGCCGGAAGGCAAGATCCGCACCGTCTTTGAGCCGGTCGTCAAGACCACCGTGATCGCCCCGAGCGAGTTCGTCGGCACCATCATGGAACTGTGCCAGTCTCGCCGTGGGGAACTCGGCGGCATGGACTACCTCTCTCCGGAACGTGTCGAACTGCGCTACACGATGCCGTTGGGCGAGATAATCTTCGACTTTTTCGATTCGCTGAAGTCGCGCACGCGGGGCTACGCCAGCCTGGACTACGAAGAGGCCGGCGAGCAGGAGGCCGACTTGGTCAAAGTCGACATCCTGCTGCAGGGCGAGGCGGTGGACGCGTTCAGTGCGATCGTCCACAAAGACTCGGCTTCGGCCTACGGCAACAAGATGACCACCAAGCTCAAGGAACTGATTCCGCGTCAGCAGTTCGAAGTTCCGGTGCAGGCCGCGATCGGCTCGAGAATCATTGCCCGCGAAAACATCCGGGCCATCCGTAAGGACGTGCTGTCCAAGTGCTACGGCGGTGACATCACCCGTAAGCGCAAACTGCTGGAGAAGCAGAAAGAGGGCAAGAAGCGGATGAAGACCATCGGCCGGGTCGACGTGCCGCAGGAGGCGTTCGTCGCGGCGCTGTCGACCGACAGTGGGGGCTCTGCCGGGGATAAGGCCAAGAAGTAGTGGCCGTCCGGGCAGGCGCAGTCGCGGCGGGCGCTGCGGCAGTCGCGCTGTTGGCCGGTGGGTGCACCACGGTGGTTGCCGGAACCGTCCGGCCCGCCCCCGGATTGGCGCCGACGCCCGTGACCGGGATGGCGGTCCGTCAGGTCCTGCTCGACGACTCAGAGCTGTCGAAGCTGACCGGCCGGCCTTTCCGCAGTGATCTCACCCTGCCGCCGCGGTTCGGCGGCCTCGACGATCTGCCCGACGCCTGGGCATCGGCGGAGCCGGGAGACTGCGTCGGTGCAGCGGTGGGCGGCCAGCGCAGCGTTTACAGCGTCGCGACGGTGCGCGACGTGGCCCACGAGTTCTGGGACAGCTCAAGCGACGAGGATTCGCCGCTGACCGGGGTGGCCGAGGCGGTGATCGCGCTGGACAGTTCCGCAGACGCCGACGCGCTCTTCGAGAAGTTCGCTCAGCAGTGGGGCAGCTGTGACGGGGTAGTGGTGACGCGGGACAGCGGGACTGACGACGAGGCCAGCGGTGAGATCACCGACGTCTCCGACCAGGACGCGGTATTGGTGGCCACGGTGCGAACCAGCGTGGATGGCGAGGCGGGACTACGGGTTTCGCGGGCGCTCGCGGCGCGGGTGAACTGTGTCGTCGATGTCGACGTGTTCTGGTTCGTCGACGAGGAGGAACACTCGGGGGCGCCACCTGCGGGGGACAGCACCGCCGCTGACCTGGCCCGCGCGATGTTGGACAAGGTGCGCAACATCAGCGGGTAGAGGCGGGACCGGCGTGACAAGCGCACTACATCGGCGCGTTCGCGGGCTGGAAACCGCCGGTGGAGTCGGCCTCCTCCTCGGCCCGAATCACGTGGACGACCGCGTTGATCAGCGCCAGGTGGGTGAAGGCCTGCGGGAAGTTGCCCAAGTGCCGGCCGGTGCGGGGCTCGATCTCCTCGGCGTAGAGATGCAACGGGCTGGCGAACGACAGCAGCCGCTCACACAGGTGCTTGGCCCGGCTCACCTCGCCGATCTCCACCAGTGCCGATACCAGCCAGAACGAGCAGATGGTGAAGGTGCCCTCGGCGCCGGACAGCCCGTCGTCGGTCTCCTCGGTGCGATAGCGCAGCACCAGGCCGTCTTCGGTGAGTTCTTCGGCGATCGCCATGACGGTGGCGCGCACCCGCGGATCGTCGGCCGGCAGGAAGCGGGTCAGCACCACCAGCAGCAACGATGCGTCCAGTGCGGTGCTGCCGTAAGTCTGGGTCAGCACGCCGCGGGAATCCACTCCGTTGGCCAGCACGTCGGCCTTGATCTCCTCGGCGATCGCCCGCCACTGCTTGGCGTAGGAGACCGCGCCCTGCAGTTCGGCCAGTTTCGACCCGCGGTCCAGCGCCACCCAGCACATCACCTTCGACGAGGTGAAGTGCTGCGGTTCGCCGCGCACCTCCCAGATGCCTCGGTCGGGTTCGCGCCAGTGCTTGATGGCCTCTTCCACCTGACGTTTCAGCACCGGCCACAGGGTTTCTGGGATCTGCTCGCGAGACTTGGCGTGCAGGTAGACCGAGTCCAGCATGGTGCCCCAGATGTCGTGCTGTTGCTGGTTGTAGGCGCCATTGCCGATTCGCACCGGACGGGCGTTGTCGTAGCCGGACAGGTGGTCCAACTCCTGCTCGACCAGTTCATGCTCCCCGCCGACGCCGTACATCACCTGCAACGGGTGTTGTTGTCCGTTGTTCACGCCGGACACGTCGGCGATGAACGAGAAGAAGTCGTCGGCCTCGCGGTCTAGGCCCAGTGTGTACAGGCCCCACAGTGTGAATGCCGAGTCGCGCACCCAGCTGTATCGGTAGTCCCAATTCCGTTCGCCCTGAGGCGTTTCCGGCAGCGATGTGGTGGGCGCAGCCAGCAGTGCCCCGGTCGGCGAGTACGTCAGACCCTTCAGCGTCAGCGCGCTGCGCTGCAGGTACGAGCGCCACGGATGGTCGGGGAAGTTGCCGATGTTGATCCATTGCCGCCAGCATTCGGTGGTGTTCCACATCTTGTCTGCGGCTTCGGCATAGCTTTGCGGCGCGGGGTGTTTCGACCAGCTCAAGGCCACGAAGACGTCATCCCCCTCGGTCAGCCGGGTGCGGGCCCGGGCTTCACGGCCCTCCAGTCCCAGCCGCAGATTCGTTGTCAGTCGCAGGGTCGGATGGGCATCCGGATTCTGCCGGGCCCGCGCGATCGCCTCGCCGTAGGCGTTGGCCGAGTATTCCCAGGTGGCGCTGGTGCGGTGATAGTCGAACGCCGGCTCGCAGCTCATGGTCAGCTCGACGGTGCCACTGACGCAACGCACCGTGCGCAGCAGGATGTGCTCGGCGTCCCAGTCGGTGGGGGTGCGCCGGTGAGTCTGCGATCGTGCGTCGATGTCGTGCCATTTGCCCATCACCAGCGCGTCCCGCACGATCAGCCAGCCGGTGTGGGTCTGCCACGTGGTTTCCATGATCGGACTTCCGGGCAGGTAGCGGCGGGCCGCGGGCACCGACACCCCGTAGGGCCCGAGCCGGAAATGTCCGGCGCTGCGGTCCAACAGCGCACCGAAGACGCTGGGGGAGTCCGGGCGCGGCAGGCACATCCACTCCACCGATCCCGCTGCCGAGATCAGGCAGGTGTTCTCGCAGTCCGACAGAAACGCGTAGTCGGCGATCGGGGGAAACGGATTGCGGACCGAACTCGGTGTCGCCGCATACGGCACTGGGGCGGTCGCCGACAACGGGGGTGGCGTCGGAGCCGCGGTGCTGGTGCCTCCGGTGGACGCGGGGGTCTCCGAGGCGGTCTTGGCGGGTGCATCGCCCGGCGGGGTGTGCAGGTCCATGCCGTCATCATCTCTGGCGGCATGCCGCACGTCTACCCGGATCGGCCGATCGTGGCTCCGGCCGCAGGCTCGCCACGGCCACGGCGGCGACCCGCTTCGCCGCACTTGCGATCGCCGCTAAGGTTATGGGGGTGGTGGGCTTCCTGGGCTGGTGGGACGGTGTTGAGCTGTGGCTGTCGGGCCTCGGTTTCGTGGTACAGACCGCGGTGGTGATGCCGGTGGTGCTGTTGCTGGCCTACGGTCTTGCCTCGGCGCTGGACGCGGTGCTGGGAGAGGGAATTCGGGTGCGGGAACGAGTCCGGCACGGTCGCGACGGTGGGGTCCGCTGATGCCTCGTTCGCAGGTGACGTTGGTGCTGGTCGGGCTGATTGTGCTGGTAATCGTCAGCTGGTTGCTGACCCGCTAGGCCCGCTGCACCGGGCTGGACGCTGCCCGCCCCGGCCTCTGTTATGCTTCCCCGCATGTTCGCAGCGACCGGTGACCGGCAGCGCCAGTTTTTGGCGTTCCCGAAGCTCGCCGTGATCACTTCCGCTGTGGCCGACCTGCACTGTTGTCGCTGATACCGCACCCGTCGGCGTACCGGTGTCGTCTTTGTTGACGCACGTTCTGGAGAATCGAACGCCTTTCGCGATCCGACGGACAAGCATTCTTGCCGACGTCGATACGGATCGCCCGAAAGGTCATCAATGCCCAACACCATCGCGCGGAGCATCGCGCTGGCCCTGGCCACCGCCATGGCAGTCACCACACTCGCCGGGTGTGGCGGCGGACCCAGCGATGTCGTCGGAGGTGGCGAGCGCTCTGAAGCGCACACCACCCTGACGCTGGTGGCATACGCGGTTCCAGAACCCGGCTGGAGCAAGGTGATCCCAGCCTTCTACAACACCGAGGAGGGCGCCGACGTTCAGGTCGTCACCTCATATGGCGCATCGGGCGATCAGTCCCGCGGGGTCGCCAGCGGCAAACCCGCTGACATCGTGAACTTCTCGGTGGAACCCGACGTCACCCGATTGGTGAAGGCCGGCAAGGTCGCCGAGGACTGGAACGCCGATGTCACCAGGGGTATCCCGTTCGGTTCGGTGGTGACTTTGGTAGTGCGGCAGGGCAACCCCAAGCACATCAACGACTGGGACGACCTATTGCGGCCCGGGGTCGAGGTGATCAGCCCCAGCCCGCTGAGTTCTGGATCTGCCAAATGGAATCTGCTGGCTCCTTACGCCGTCAAGAGCGAGGGAGGCAAGAACCCGCAGGCCGGCCTGGACTTCATCGAGAAGCTGGTCGGTGACCATTTCAAGCTGCGCCCGGGCTCCGGTCGCGAGGCCACCGACGTGTTCCTGCAGGGCAGTGGCGACGTGCTGATCAGCTATGAGAACGAGGCTATCGCGGTCGAGCGCAAGGGCAAGCCGGTGGAGCACGTCAACCCGTCGCAGACCTTCAAGATCGAAAACCCGTTGGCTGTGGTGACCTCCAGTCGCCACCTTGACACTGTCACCGCGTTCAAGAATTTCCAGTACACGTCGGCGGCGCAGCGGCTGTGGGCCGAAGCCGGGTTCCGTCCGGCCGACCCGAGCATCGCCGAGGAATTCCGAAACGCGTTCCCGGATCCCGACAAGCTGTGGACCATCGCCGATCTCGGCGGGTGGGACGTTGTCGACAACTCGCTCTTCGACAAGTCGAACGGCGCCATCACCAAGATCTACACCCGGGTCACCGGATGAGCGCCGTACCGGTCACCGAGGAGACTCGGCTCGGCGACGGCGGGTCGCACTCCAGGTTCCGGCGTGAAGGGGTGTCGCTGCGCGTCGGTGCCGCCACGGTGTGGCTGTCGCTGATCGTGTTGGCGCCGCTGTCAGCGATCGCCTGGCAGGCCGGCGGCGGTGGATGGCGCGCCTTCGAGTTGGCGGTCACCTCGCACGCGGCGCTGCAGTCGTTCCGGGTGACGCTGACGATCGCGGCCGGCGTCACCGTGCTCAACCTGGTGTTCGGCCTGTTGATCGCGTGGGTTCTGGTGCGCGACGACTTCTTTGGCAAGCGCTTCATCGATGTGATCATCGATCTGCCGTTCGCGTTGCCCACCATCGTCGCGAGCCTGGTGATGCTGGCGCTCTACGGCCCCGCCAGCCCGGTGCACGTGCACCTGCAGCACACCGCCTGGGGCGTCGGCCTGGCGTTGGCGTTCGTCACGCTGCCCTTTGTGGTGCGGTCGGTGCAACCGGTGCTGCTGGAGATCGACCGGGAGGTCGAGGAAGCGGCCGCGTCGCTGGGTGCCTCCGGGTTGACCATCTTCCGCGCCGTGGTGCTGCCGGCGCTGACTCCGGCATTGTTGACGGGGGCGGGACTGGCGTTCTCCCGGGCGATCGGCGAGTTCGGCTCGGTGGTGTTGATCGGTGGCGCGGTGCCCGGTAAGACCGAGGTTTCCTCGCAGTGGATCCGCACCCTGATCGAGAACGACGACCGGACCGGGGCGGCGGCGATCTCGTTGGTGCTGCTCGCGGTTTCCTTCCTGGTGCTGCTCGCGTTGCGGGTGCTGGGATCGCGCGTGAGCAAGCGGCAGGAGAGGTCCTGATATGACGTCGACACGAAAATTCCGCTATCTGTTCCGGTTCCTGGCGGTGGCCTACGTCGGGCTGCTGTTGGTCGTCCCGGTGTCGCTGATCCTGTGGCGCAGCTTCGCGCCCGGGTTCGGGCAGTTCTTCGACTACATCTCCACCCCGGCTGCCATCTCAGCGCTGCAGCTGTCGCTGCTGGTGGTGGCCATCGTGGTGCCGCTGAACGTCATCTTCGGCATTCCGACCGCATTGGTGTTGGCGCGCAATAAATTCCGCGGCAAGGGCGCACTGCAGGCGATTATCGACCTGCCCTTCGCGGTCTCTCCGGTGATCGTCGGTGTGGCGCTGGTCGTGCTGTGGGGATCGGCTGGGCTGTTGGGCTTCGTCGAGAACGACTGGGGCTTCAAGATCATCTTCGGTCTGCCCGGCATCGTGCTGGCCAGCATCTTCGTCACGCTGCCGTTCGTGATCCGGGAAGTCGAACCGGTGCTGCACGAACTGGGCACCGACATGGAAGAGGCGTCGGCCACGCTGGGCTCGAGCTGGTGGCAGACGTTCTGGCGGATCACGCTGCCGTCGATCCGCTGGGGGCTGACGTACGGGATCGTGCTGACGGTGGCGCGCACCCTCGGCGAGTACGGTGCGGTGTTGATCGTGTCGTCGAACCTGCCCGGAAAATCCCAGACGCTGACGTTGCTGGTTTCTGACCGCTACAACCGCGGCGCCGAATACGGCGCCTACGCCTTGTCCACGCTGCTGATGACAGTGTCGGTGTTGGTCTTGATCGTTCAGGTGGTGCTCGACGTTCGGGCCGGAAAGGGAGACAAATGAGCAACGCAATCACGGTGCGTGGGGCGAACAAGCGCTACGGCGACTTCGTCGCGTTGGATAACGTCGACTTCGCGGTCCCGTCGGGTTCGCTGACGGCGCTGCTGGGCCCCAGCGGCTCGGGTAAGTCGACGCTGCTGCGGGCCATCGCCGGCCTGGATCACCCGGACAGCGGAACGGTCACCATCAACGGGGTCGACGTCACCGGTGTGCCGCCGCAGCGGCGCGGGATCGGATTCGTCTTTCAGCACTACGCGGCTTTCAAGCACATGACGGTGCGCGACAACGTGGCGTTCGGGCTCAAGATTCGCAAGCGGCCTAAGGCAGAGATCAAGGAAAAGGTCGACAACCTGCTGGAAGTGGTGGGACTCAGCGGTTTTCAGACCCGCTATCCCAACCAGTTGTCCGGCGGTCAGCGTCAGCGGATGGCCCTGGCGCGTGCCCTCGCGGTGGACCCGCAGGTGTTGCTGCTCGACGAGCCGTTCGGGGCGCTGGACGCCAAGGTCCGGGAAGACCTGCGGGCCTGGCTGCGCCGGCTGCACGACGAGGTGCATGTCACCACGGTGCTGGTCACCCACGATCAGGCCGAGGCGCTGGACGTCGCGGACCGGATCGCCGTGCTGAACCAGGGCCGTATCGAGCAGCTCGGTACCCCGACCGAGGTTTACGACGCTCCGGCGAACGCGTTCGTCATGTCGTTCTTGGGCGCGGTGTCCTCGCTTAACGGAGCGTTGGTCCGTCCGCACGACATCCGGGTCGGCCGCACCCCCGATATGGCGGTGTCCGCGGCCACCGTGGACGGCGCCGACGGGGTCGGGGTTTTGCGTGCCACCGTCGACCGGGTGGTGACTTTGGGCTTCGAAGTACGGGTCGAGCTCACCAACGCCGCCACGGGAGTGCCGTTCACCGCCCAGATCACCCGCGGCGACGCCGAAGCGCTCGCACTGGCCGAGGGGGACACCGTCTACGTGCGGGCCACCCGGGTGCCTCCGTTGAGTGACGTGGCGGCAGTAGGCGCGCCGGCGGTGCCGGCGTAGCGGCGCCAGATGTGTCCGGGCAAGGCCCGCCTTGGTGCGGGCCGTCCGGAATCCGTGAATCCACGAGTGACGCGTCGCTGCCTATTATCTGGATTCTGGTCCCGATTAGTTGACCTGAGACCACCCTTCAGCTAAGTTTTGCTCACGTTCAGTTCAGGTGATTCCCATACTCAGGGGGTGCTGGTGTCTTCTCGCCTTGGCAACCGGCCGCAGCGGCGTCGCGCCGGGCGGGCCGCAACGGCGTCCATGGCGCTGGGGATGACCATGCTGTTCGTCGGCAGCGCGCACGCCGATATTCCCGACTTCGACGACGTGCTGGGGGACACCGCCGTTCCGGTGGCGGACATCAGCACCGACGCGGACTCGCTGTCGACGCCGGATGGGCTGATCTTCGAGCCGCAGCTGGACCTCGATAGCCCCCTGGCTCAGCTCTCTTCGGAGACCGGTCCTGTGGTGGATGCGGACTCCGGTACGTCGACGCTACCGGTGGTGGGAGCGGAGGAGTTCGGTGCGACTGACGAGGTTGCCGGTCCGGCTGCGGCCACGACGGTTCCTCCGGGTCTTCACGAAGAAATCCAGTACTACCAAGCGATGTTGGCGAACTACGCCTCGCAGCGGGTCTACCTCTCCCCAGAGGAACGTGCGTTCTACGACCCGTATTACGAGAACCTCGCAAAGAGCCTGCAAATAATGCAGTGTTGGGAGCTCACCGGCGATATGAATAGTTGTATGGGCGTGCCCGGGGGCGGCGGCTTTCCAGGCGGCATCGGCAATCTTCCGGACATGAATGCGCCCTGGGCAGATCCTCTCCAGCTGCACAATCAAGTGGAGGACACAGTATTTCGCTTCATCAACGACCTTTTCATCGCGCCCCTATATATCGTTGGCAGCTGGATCTACACCGTTGGCACCTGGATCGGCTGGGCCACTGACCCTCTACTGCCGGTAGCGAAGTTCGCGACCGAAGTCGCCCACAACGTCGCGAAGGGGCTTGCCGACATGGTGGTAGGGCTGGCACGCGCTGTCACCGGCACGTAGTCATAGTCCCAATCAGGCAGCCAGCTCGGTGGCCAGCGCGGTCTCCACTCGGTCCAGCACGGTCGCGGCCACCAGGCGGTGCGCGCCGAGCGGCTCGGCTATCGGGATTCCCACCTGTGCGGCGTAGGCGGCGACCCGGTCGGTGATCCTGCCGTTGGCCAAGAACCACGGAGCGATCATCAGCTTGGTGGCACCGCGTGCCCGCAACCGTTCGACGGCTTCCGGCACCGACGGCTGGGGGCCCTCAGTGGCGAAGGCGACTTCCACTCCGGCCCAACGCGTTCCGCGAGACAACGGGGCTGCGATCGTGGCGGTCTGCGCGTTGGCCACCGGACGCGACGAGCCCACCGCGACCACCACCACACCCAGCTCCGGGTCGAATCGCGAAGCCCCGGCGCTCGACAGGCGTTCGCCGAGAACCTGCACCAGGCGGCTGTCCTCGCCCAGCGTCGAAGCGACCCGCACGGCGACGCCGGACTCCGCGATCATCGCCGGAATATCGACGCGGGCGTGGTAGGCGCTGGCCAACAGCAGGGGGGCGACGATGGTGTCACCGCCGGCGTGGCTGGTCTCGCGCAGCACATCGCTCAGGTTGGGGGAGCTGTGTTCGCAGAACGCCACGCGCACGGCGAGTTCGGGCGCCACCCGGCGCAGGTGCCCCGCGATCGCGCGAGTGTTGGCCGCCGCGCGCGGATCCCGGCTGCCGTGTGCGGTCAGCACCAGCGTGGTGGTCACGAGGCGTGAAGCCCGCATTCGGTCTTGGCCAGCCCGGCCCAGCGTCCGCTGCGCGGATCGGCGCCGGCCGCCGGCTTGATCGTGCACGGCGCGCAGCCGATCGATGGGTAACCTTCCTCGATCAGCGGGTTGACCAGCACATTGTTTGCGGCGATGTACGCGTCGAACTCCGCGTCGGACCACGCCGCGATCGGGTTGACCTTCACCAGACCGAACTGCTCGTCGAAGCTGATCAGCGGTGCGTTGGCACGCGTTGGCGCTTCCACCCGACGCAGCCCGGTGACCCACGCCGAGTAGTTGCGCAGGGTGCGAGACAGCGGCTCGACCTTGCGCAACCGGCAGCACAACGCCGGATTGGACCCGAACAGGTCTTTACCGTGGGCCGCATCCTGCTCCGCGACGGTCTGCTCCGGGATGACGTTGACCAACTGGATGTCGTACATCGACTCCACCGCGTCGCGGGTGCCGATGGTCTCGGCGAAGTGGTAGCCGGTGTCGAGGAACAGCACCGGAACCCCTGTGCGGACCTTGGCCGCGAGATCCACCAGCACCGCGTCGGCCATGTTGGAGGCCACCACGTAGTTGCTGGCGGAGGCGGGTCCACCTGAAGCGTCGAGCCCGTTCACCCCGCTGAAATTCGCATCCGTCCACTCCAGCAGCTCGGTGGCGCTGGCGCCGTCGAGTTCGGCCGCGCCCTTGGCGGCCAGCTCACGCAACTCCGCTTCGCTGTGCGGTCTCATCGCAGATCGTCTTCTTCGGCGCGCACCGCCCACTGCGCGAAACGCTCACCGGCGCTGCGTTGTTTGATGAAGTTGCGCACCACCCGTTCGATGTAGTCGCCGAGTTCGTCGCTGTAGACCTTGTGCTGACGCAGCTTGCGGCCGAACCCGCTGTCGGCGCCCAGGCTGCCGCCGAGGTGCACCTGGAAGCCGGGGACCGAATTGCCGTTGCCGTCGTCGATCATCTGGCCCTTGAACCCGATGTCGGCGACCTGGATGCGGGCGCACGAGTTCGGGCAGCCGTTGATGTTGACCGTGACCGGCACGTCCAGGACGGCGTTGAGGTCGTCGAGGCGTTGCTCGAGTTCGGGGACCAGGCTCTGGGCCCGCACCCGGGTCTCGACGAACGACAGCTTGCAGAACTCCAGTCCTGTGCAGGCCATCAGGTTGCGTCGCCACGGCGACGGATTGGCCGGCAGGCCCAGCGCGTCCAGCTCCGCCACCAGGCCGTCGACCTTGTCGTCGGGAACGTCGAGGATGACCAGCTTCTGGTACGGCGTGAACCGGGCCCGGTCGGAACCGACCTGCTCCATCAATTCCGCCACCTTGAGCAGCGTGGCACCGTTCACCCGGCCCGAGATCGGGGCCACCCCGACCGCGTTGTGGCCGTTGCGGGTCTTCTGCACCCCGACGTGGTCGACGGTCGCGGTGTGCTGCTCGGGTGCCGGCCCGTCGATCAGCGGGCGCTTGAGGTACTCGGTCTCGAGAACTTCGCGGAACTTCTCGACTCCCCAGTCCTTGACCAGGAACTTCAGCCGGGCCTTGGACCGCAGCCGGCGGTAGCCGTAGTCGCGGAACAGGCTCGTGACGGCCTCCCAGACATCGGGCACCTCATCCAGCGGCACCCAGGCGCCCAGGCGCTGAGCCAGCATCGGGTTCGTGGACAGGCCACCGCCGACCCACAGGTCCAGGCCGGGGCCGTGCTCGGGGTGGTTGACGCCGATGAAGGAGATGTCGTTGATCTCATGGGCGACGTCCGGCAGACCGGAGACGGCGGTCTTGAACTTGCGTGGCAGGTTGGCGAATTCCGGGTTGCCGATGTATCGGCGGACGATCTCGTCGAGTGCGGGGGACGGGTCGAGCACCTCGTCGAGCGATTCACCGGCCAGCGGAGACCCGAGCAGGCCACGCGGGCAGTCGCCGCAGGCCTCGATGGTCTGCAGCCCGACCGCGTCGAGCTGGTCCCAGATCTCTGGGACCTTCTCGATCTCGATCCAGTGATATTGCAGGTTGTTGCGGTCGGAGATGTCGGCGGTGTTGCGGGCGTAGTCGACCGAGATCTGTCCCAGTGTCCGCATCGCGGCGGCCGATAGCGCCTTGCCGTCGCAGCGCACCCGCATCATGAAGTACTTGGCCTCCAGCAGGTCGGCGTTCTCGTCGCCGGTGAAGGTGCCGTCGTAGCCCTGCTCGCGCTGGGTGTAGAGGCCCATCCAGCGGAAGCGGCCGCGCAGGTCGTCCTTGGCGATCGAGTCGAACCCCTGCTTGGAGTACACATCGACGATCCGGGCCTGCACGTTCAGCGCCGGGTCTTCCTGCTTGAACTGCTCGTTGTGGTTGACCGGTTCGGTCTCGCCGAGCGCCCATTGGGCTTCGCTGCGCTTTGCCCTGCTCGGGGGAGCAGTCGGAGTGGCGGTCATGAATTCTCCTTCAAAGAGGAGCCGGCGGGATTGCGCGCGGTTCACCGGCGACTGTCACCGGCGACGCAGATCCGGCGGCCAGCTGGAAAATACAGGTGGGCGGTTCTACGACATCAAGGCAGACAGCGACAGCTGCAGACACGCTTGAAATCGATATGCCGCCGAGCCACCAAGGCGACCCCGGACGAGGTGCAGTAGGCGGCGGTCACAGCGCCGATTATGCCATGGATGCCGAAAATCTTCCTTACCGGCGCAAAGTTGTGATCAGCGTGAGCAAAACTCATCTGGTGCTCGATGCTACGGCGGTCGAGCCGGGGGAGCGGATCGGAACGGCTCGGGGGCGGTGGCACTCGGCGTCGGGCCGCCGCGGACAGGCAGCCGATCGGAAGGCGGGTGGGATACGTGAGTGTCGACTTCGGATGGGAACCGGCGTGGGAACCACCGCCGGTGGCCGACCCGCCACCGCGCACGAGCGGCCGTGCACAGCTGCGCCGCTGGCTGGCCATGACGACGCTGGCGGCCACCGTCGGTTGCGGCGGATGGTTGGCGGTCCAGCATTACCAAACCCATCTCGCCGGTGAGCAGGCGCTGGAGGCCGCCGAGGCATATGTGTTGCGGCTGAGCAATATCGACGCCGACAACGTTGATCGCGATTTCGCCGACCTCACCGACGGATCGACCGGCCAGTTGCGGACCATGCACACCCGCTCCAGCGTGCAGCTGCGTCAGCAACTGATCGACAACAGGGCGACGGCGCGCGGGTACGTTGCCGAGGCTGTGCTGAAAACCGCCGACCGCAGCCACGCCGTGGTGGTGCTGCTGGTCGACCAGGCGGTGCGCAACGCCGACAACCCCGAACCGGTGCTCGACCACAGCCGGATCCGGATGACCATGGACAAGGTCGACGGCCGCTGGCTGGCCAGCAAGGTGGAGTTGGTATGAGGAAATTCACAGCGCTGACCGTCGGCGTGCTGCTGGTCGGAGCCGCTGAATGGTCCGGCGCGGCCGGCGCCGACCCGATCGACTGGGAAGCCATCGCCCTTTGCGAGTCCGGCGGGAACTGGTCGGCCGATACCGGCGACGGCGGCTACGGCGGGCTGCGGATCAGCGCCGCGGACTGGGACGCCAACGGCGGGGTGGGACTGCCCTCGCAGGCCACCAAGCAACAGCAGATCGCCGTCGCCAAGCGCATCATGGCCAACCGTGGTCCGGGGGCGTGGTCGGGATGCGTGTCGCGCGGCGGTGCCGGTGCGGCCGCGCCGGTCGGCTCGCTGGCCCATTATGTGACGACGCTCTACCAGGACACCCCGGGGCCCGGCGCGCGGGCCGACTGAGGCGCCGACGAACAGCGCCGCCGCGATGTCGTGGGATGATCGAGCCCCATGACCCCGACCCCGCCTGCCGTAGCGTTGCCCGACGTGGCGCCGGCCCGGCGCGGCCACGACGGCCAGTTCGGGGTGTACGTGCACGTGCCGTTCTGTTTCACCCGGTGCGGCTACTGCGACTTCAACACCTACA
This sequence comes from Mycobacterium sp. UM_Kg27, assembly GCF_000972905.1. Taxonomy (NCBI): domain Bacteria; kingdom Bacillati; phylum Actinomycetota; class Actinomycetes; order Mycobacteriales; family Mycobacteriaceae; genus Mycobacterium; species Mycobacterium sp. UM_Kg27. Next base: position 228 of record NZ_JRMM01000108.1, on the reverse strand, counting down.
CCCCGGCGGAGCTCGGCGGCGCAAACCCCGACGCCTGGGTAGCGGCGCTGGACAGGGAACTGGAACTGGCCGCAGCCCGGTTGGGTCCCCGGCCGGCCGACACGGTCTTCGTCGGGGGCGGCACGCCGTCGCTGCTGGGCGGGCCGCGGCTGGCGCGCGTGCTCGACCAGGTGCGGAAGCATTTCGGTCTGGCTGACGAGGCCGAGGTCACCACCTGTCTCTTATACA
>NZ_JRMM01000107.1:0-15412 GCF_000972905.1 Mycobacterium sp. UM_Kg27 | reverse complement strand
CGGCGTTGCCGCCGGTGCCGCCCGCGCCGCCGTGGCCGTCGCCGAGCGAGGCGCCGCCGGCGCCCCCGTTGCCGCCGCGACCGCCGGCCCCGCCGGCGATCCCGAGCCCCCCGTTGGCCCCATTCGCGCCGTCGCCGCCCGATCCGCCGGCTCCGCCGTTGCCGTGCAGGCTGCCGGTGCCGCCGCCGCCGCCGTTGCCGCCGTTGGTGCCGGGGGCGGCGTTGGGGTCGGCAGCCGCGTTGTAGCCGTTGCCGCCCGCACCGCCGTTGCCGGCGTAGTCCGATGGTGTACCGGTGGCGCCGTGCAGTCCTTGGACCGAGCCCGCCCCGCCGTCACCGCCGAATCCTCCGGCGCCGAAAGCGCCGCCATTGCCGCCGCGTCCCCCGTCGGGGTTACTCGCATCGCCGTGGCCGCCGGCTCCGCCGTCGCCGGCGGCCCCGCCGGAACCGCCGTTGCCGCCGTTGCCGCCGGCACCCTGCAGGCCCGCAAGCCCGTGGGCCGAGTCGCCGCCGGCGCCGCCATTGCCGCCCACCCCGCCGTAACCGCCCTGCATGCCGTCGCCGCCGTTGCCGCCGGTCCCGCCCGCGATGATCGCGTCGATCCCGTCAACGCCGGCTCCGCCGGCACCGCCCCCTCCGCCGTTGCCGCCGGCCCCACCACGGCCGCCGTCGCCGTACTGGGCCAGGCTCGCCCCGCCGGCGCCGCCGTTTCCGCCCTGCGCGCCGTTGCCCCCGGTGAAGCCCGCTGCACCCGCAGCACCGGCGGTCCCGGTTCCGCCTATTCCGCCGGCGCCGCCGTTGCCGAACAGCCAGGCGAGGGCGTCGCCGCCCGCGCCGCCGACACCAGCGGCCTGCCCGTCGATACCGATTCCGCCGGCGCCGCCGACACCGCCGTTGCCCATGAGCCACCCGCCGGTGCCGCCGACGCCGCCTGCCGCGCCGGCCCCGCCGTCACCGCCGGCCCCGCCGTCGCCGAACATGCCGGCCGCTCCGCCGTTGCCGCCGGCCACTCCGGCGGCGCTCTGGTCGAAGCCGTCTCCGCCGTCGCCGAACCACAGGCCGCCGGAACCGCCGTTGGGGTTCAGTTCGGTGCCATCAGCACCGTCACCGATCAGAAACTGCCCGGCCGCGGTATTGATCCAGCCGTTGACCATCGATCCGAAGTCACTGTTGATCCAGTTCTGCATCGACGTGTGCAGCGGGTCGTAGAAGAGCTGATCAAACCACGCCGCGGAGTCGATGGGGGTCTCTGCGGCCACCCCGGCGACCGGCGTGAACATGTCGATCAGCCAGTCGAAGTCCAAGCCGTCGGCGTGTGCCGACGGGGTCGCGGGCGTCAGCCCGACGGCGAGGAAAGTGCCGACCGCCGCTCCGGCTCCCGCCAGGCGCCGGCGTGCTGACTTCGACGTGCCCGGCCCAGCCTGACGGTTCATCGCCCCAAAGTACTAGCTGAGTGATACCTGAGCAAAGCAGAACAGCGAACTGCTCAAAGAAATAGTGCTTGTTAAGTCAGGGCGCTGGCGTGAGCTTCACCACCGGGATCGGCCGGGTGGTGCGGCGCTGGTAGCCGTCGTAGCGATTGGCGTTGTTGGCGTTGACGATTCGCCACAGCCGGGCGTAGTCCGGGTCATCCGGCAGCACCGGCTGCGCGGTGGCCCGCAGGCGGTTGGGCCCGACGTTGATCTCTAGCTCAGGGTTGGCTTTGAGGTTGTGGTACCAGCCGGGGGAGCGGGGCGCGCCGCCCATCGACGCCACGATCAGATAATCGTCGCCGTCGCGGGCATAGCTCAGTGTCGAGGTGCGGGCCTTGCCGGTTTTCGCGCCGACGGTGTGCAGCAACAGGTTGGGCGGCAGACCCGGGATCTTGTGGCCGATCCGGCCGTCGGTCCATTGGTAGATCAGGTTGTGCAGGGTGAGCGCTCGGACGCCCACTTTTTCAATCCACGGGAGATGATCCATCGGTTCAGTCTGACTGGGTGGTGCCGCTGCTCGCCAGTGCGGTCCGCAAGATCCTCCCGGTGCCTTCGCGGTCCGGATCGCGGCGCACCAGCAGTCCTTTGGCGAAGGACAGCCGGTCACCGTCTCGGCGCGGGACCACGTGCAGGTGAATGTGGAACACGCTCTGAAAGGCTGCCCGGCCGTCGTTGATCACCAGGTTGTTGCCGTCGGCGTGCAGCCCGGAGGCGCGGGCGGCCTGGGCGATCCGCTGCCCCACGGTAAGCATGCCGGCCAGGGTGGCCGCCGGGGTGTCGGTCAAATCCACGAAGTGCTGTTTGGGGATCACCAGGGTGTGGCCGCGGGTGAACGGCCGGATGTCGAGAAACGCCAGGTACTCGTCGTCTTCGAAAATCCGTACCGCCGGCGCGGCACCGGCGACTACGGCGCAGAACACGCAGGACATGCCCGCCAGGTTAGCGGCAGCTGTCACTGCAGTGCACCGGCCATCGCTTCGATCGCCCGGTCCAAGATGGCCCGGGGGGTCGCGAAGTTCAGCCGCGCGAAGCCCCGCCCACCGCCGAACGGGATGCCCGGACTCAGCGCCACCCGTGCGTCGGCCAGCAGGATCTCGGCCGGTTCGACGGGCAGGCCCAGCGCCCGGAAATCCAGCCACGCCAAGTAGGTGGCCTCGGGATGGCTGACCCGCAGGCCCGGCAGCGCCGCGGGCAGCGCTCGGCTGAGGTGGTCGCGGTTGGCCCGCAGGTAGGTCAGCAGGGAGTCCAGCCACGGCCCGCCGCGGGTGTAGGCGGCAAGGTTGGCGCTGATGCCGACGGTGGCGGCGCCCATGGTGTGCAGCATGTTGATCCGGCGCCAGTCGGCGGCGTCGCGCGGATTGGACAGGATCACCTGGGCGCACATCAGCCCGGGCAGGTTCCAGCCTTTGGAGGCCGACATCAGTGTGATGACAGTGTCGGCGGCGGCGGGCGATACCGAGGCGGCCGCGACGTGGGGCCGGTCGTAGACCAGCGGGGCGTGGATCTCGTCGGCGATCACCCGGGCGCCGTGGCGTGCGGCGATGTCCACGATCGCACTGAGCTCTTCGGCGGTGAATGCGGTGCCCAGCGGGTTGTTCGGGTTGCACAAGATCAGCGATCCGGCGCCGGCGGCGAATGCGGCGTCCAGCGCATCCAGGTCCATCAGGTAGCGACCCGAGTCCTGCTGCGTCATCGGGATTTCCACGCGCTGACGTCCGGTCACGGTCAACAGGTCGAAGAACGGCATGTAAGCCGGCACCGGCAGTACCACCGGGCTCTCCGGGCGGGTGAGGAACTCGATCACCACCTCCATGCCCTTGAGGACGTCGGGCACCACCCGCACCCACTCGGGCTGGATAAGCCAGCCGTAGCGCCGTTCGCACCACTGCGTGAGCGCCACCGGCAACGTAGCGGAGCTCAGCGCGGGATAGCCGAACTCCTCGTTGGCCACGCAGGCGCGCACCCCGTCGAGCACCTCGGGTGCGGTGGGGAAGTCCATCTCGGCGATCCACAGCGCCAGCACGTCGGGGGCGAAGTGATTCCACTTGATGGTGTTGCGGGCACGGAGTTGTTCGGGGGTCAGCGCATCGAAGACTTCAGCCACCTCGTCAGTCTGCCGCGAGATACGTTTGGCGGTGTGGGGGACGCCGAGATCGAGGACTTGCTGGCCGGGCTGGAGGGCACTGCGCGTGCCGAGCGAGCCGAACTGATCGAATGGCTGCTGGGACAGGGCATCACTGCCGAGGAGATCCGCGGGAATGTCTCGCCGATGCTGCTGGCGTCGCGGCGGCTGGTCGGCGACGACGGCAGCTATGTCTCGGCGCGCGAGATCAGTGAATCCACCGGGGTCGGCCTCGAACAGTTGCAGCGGCTGCTGCGTGCGGTCGGGCTGCCCTGGATGGACGATCCGGACGCCCCGGCGCAGATGCGCGCCGACGCCAGCATCGCCATGCACGCGCGCCGCTTCATCGACGCCGGCATCGACGCCGAGCATGCTCTGCAGACCGCTCGGCTGTTGGCCGACGGGCTGGCGCACACCGCGGAATTCATGCGCTTCACGGTGTTGTCTGCGATCGGCGAACCGGGTGTCACCGAGCTGCAGATCGCCCAGCGGTCGCGGGATCTGGTGGCCGGGCTGGCACCCATGTTGGGTCCGTTCGTGCAGGACATGCTGATGATGCAGCTACGTCATCAGCTCGACATCGACGCCGTCACCGCCGGCGAGCGCTTGGCGGGCGCACCGCTGCCGGGAGCGCGTCAGATCACCGTCGCGTTCGCCGACCTGGTCGGCTTCACCCGGCTCGGGGAGATGGTGCCGCCCGAGGAGCTGGTGCAGCTCGCCGAGCGCCTGACCGTACTGGGCCGCGAGATCTCCGTTCCGCCGGTGCGATTCATCAAGACCATCGGCGACGCGGTGATGTTCGTCTGCCCGGAGCCGGCGCCGCTGGTCGATGCGGTGCTGAGGCTGGTCGAAGCGGCCCAGGCCGACGACACCCTGCCCCGGCTGCGTGCCGGCGTCGCCTCCGGGGAGGCGGTGAGCCGGGTCGGGGACTGGTTCGGCAGCCCGGTCAACACCGCGAGCCGAATTACCGGGGTCGCCCGACCGGGCACGGTGCTGGTCGCTGAGTCGGTGCGAGAGGCGTTGGCCGAATCTGCGGACTTCCAATGGTCGTTCGCCGGCGGACGTCACCTCAAGGGCATCAAGAGTGAAGTGACTCTGTTCCGCGTCCGCCACCGCGCCGGTGACTGATTCGGGGTCCGACGCCGACTGGCCGGTGACCAACGGCCCCTGTTGCTCCTGGGAGCCGGCTGGGAGGCTGAAGGCGACAGACCCGCTGGAGGTGGCTGATGCTGGACATGACCGTGGATTACGAGGTCTTCACCGAAGCGGTGCGGTTGGCCTGCCGGGCGCCGTCGTTGCACAACAGCCAGCCATGGCGATGGGTGGCCGACGGAAGCCGGCTGCACCTGTATCTGGATCCGACTCGCGGTGTGCATGGCGACCAGTCGGCGCGGGAAGCGTTGATCAGTTGTGGCGCCGTCCTGGATCACCTGCGGGTCGCGATGGCCGCGGCCGGCTGGACCGCCGAGATCGAGCGGTTCCCTGATGCCGCGCAGCCGGAGCACTTGGCCTCGATCGGATTCACCGCCGCAGAACGGGTCACGGATCTGGACCGCTATCGCGCCGGCGCGATCCTGACGCGCCACACCGATCGACTTCCATTCATGGCACCGAGCAACTGGGAGCCCTTCGAGACGGTGCTGTACGACACGGTGACCGACCCGGTGCAGCTGAGCGTCCTCGCCGACGAGCTGCGCTCCAGACTTGCCGAGGCTTCCCAGCTCACCGAGGCGCTGCGCTTGTACGACTCGTCGTATCACGCTGAACTCGGCTGGTGGACAGCACCATTCGAAGTCTCTGACGGGATTCCCGAGAGCGCACTGATCTCGGCCGCCGAAAGCGACCGGGTGGACATCGGGCGGACCTTCCCGGTCACGCACAACCGGGAACGACGCGTCGAGGTCGGCGACGACCATTCGAAGATCGTGCTGCTGTCGACCGCCAGCGACGAGCCGGGCGATGCACTGGCCTGCGGCGAGGCGCTCTCGTCAGTGTTGCTGGAATGCACCATGGCTGGCCTGGCGACCTGTCCGGTAACGCATCTGACCGAGGTGCCCGCCGGCCGGGCGCTGCTGGCCGGACTGGTCGGGGGCGACGACCTTCCCCAGGTGCTGGTTCGAGTCGGTGGTACGCCGGCGCTGGAGAAGCCGCCGGTGCCGACACCGCGGCGGCCACTGGCCGATGTGCTGCACCTGAAGCTCTGATCGGCGACCCCCGCGGTCTGGCGGCGCCTGGGGGATTAGGAGAGTTGCCCGCCTTTGAGCGACAACTGGGGTGCGTGGACGAGCGCGTTGCGTTTTGTCGCTCAAAGGCGGGCAACTATCCCTATGGTTCGGATTTCGACTGGTTCGGGATGTAATCGCCCCCATGGTTCGGGGTTCAGCCCCGACCGGCTCCGGATTGGGCCGCCACCGGAAAATTAGGGCAGGCTCGGACTGACAGGGGAGCGTCTACACTTCCAGCGCGGCTGGCTTTCACCCTCTTGTCCAGCTCTTCGGATTACGGTCATGTCCGAGCCTGCTTCGCAGTCGAATCTACGCCGACGGCCACCGGTGGGCAATGGTTGATCTCGGCTGAACTTCCAGCCGATTTCAGCTGCCCTCGGCCATCGCCCAGTAGGCCCCGCGGCGGGCCAGCAATTCGGCGTGAGTGCCCTGCTCGACGATCCGGCCGGCCTGCATCACCAGGATCAGGTCCGCGTCACGGATCGTCGAAAGCCGGTGGGCGATAATGAAACTGGTGCGGCCCCGGCGCAACTCCCGCATCGCCCGCTGAATCAGCAGTTCGGTGCGGGTGTCCACCGAACTGGTCGCCTCGTCGAGGACGAGCAGCTGCGGCTGGGCCAGAAACGCCCGGGCGATCGTGATCAGCTGTTTCTCGCCGGCGCTGATGGCCCCGCCGTCGTCGTTGACCCGGGTGCCGTAGCCGTCCGGCAGGGTTCGCACGAAGGCGTCGACGTGCGCGGCGCGGGCCGCCTCGACGATCTCGTCCTCGGTGGCATCAGGCCGGCCGTAGCCGATGTTCTCGGCGATGGTCCCGGTGAACAGCCAGGTGTCCTGCAGCACCATCCCGATCGAGGAACGCAGCGCGCAGCGGTCCACGCCGGTGATGTCGGTGCCGTCGATCAGGATCTGCCCGCGGTCCACGTCGTAGAAGCGCATCAGCAGGTTGACCAGGGTGGTCTTGCCGGCCCCGGTCGGGCCCACGATGGCCACCGTGCTGCCCGCCGCCACGCTAAGCGACAGGTCCTCGATCACCGGCACGCCGGGCCGGTAGCCGAAGCTGACGTCGCGGAACTCGACGCGGCCGCGCGGGCCGCCAAGGTCACCCCACAGCGGCGCCGGCGGAGCCGGAGGCTCTTCGGGTTCGTCGAGGAACGCAAACACCCGCTCGGCGCTCGCGGCACCGGACTGTAAGGCGTTGAACATCGACGCCAGATTGCCCAGCGGTTGATTGAACTGGCGCACGTAGGCGATGAACGCCTGGACGCTGCCCAGCGTGATCTGTCCGGTAGCCACCTGGAATCCGCCGATCACCGCGACCGCGACGTAACCGAGGTTGGCGATCAGTCCGGTTGCCGGCGCGATCAGCCCGGAGAAGAACTGGGCACCGAACCCGGCCCGGTACAACTCGTCGTTGCACTCGTCGAACTGTTGCTGCGCCCAGCCTCGGTGCCCGAACGTCCGCACCAGCGTGAAACCGCTGTAGGTCTCTTCCAGGTGGGCATTGAGTCGCCCGGTGGCCGCCCACTGCGCGGCGAACAGTCGTTGCGAGCGCCGGGTGATCGACCGTACCGCCAGCAATGTCACCGGGACTCCGGCCACGGTGATCACGGCCAGCAGCGGCGAGATGGACAGCATCATCGCCAGCACCACCAGCACGGTCAGCACCGAGGAGAACAGTTGACTGACCGTCATCGACACCGATGTCGCGGTGTTGTCCACATCGTTGGTGACTCGGCTCAACAGCTCGCCGCGCCGTTGAGTGTCGAAATACCGCAGGGGCAGTCGATGCAGCTTGTCCGCGACATCGCGGCGCAGCGCCCGCATGGTGCGCTGCAGGATCACGTTGAGCAACCGAGCCTGGGTCCAGACCATCAGCGCCGCAATCAGATACATGCCCATCGCCAGCGCCAACGTGCGCGCCACCGCGGCGAAGTCGACGCCGGAGCCCGGGATCACGTCCATCCGCGACAGCATCTCGGCGTAGGTGCCGTGGCCGGCGGCCCGGGCGTCCTCGACGGCCTGCTGCTTGGTGATGCCCGCCTGCAGGCCGCGGCCGATGATGCCGTTGAACACCAGATCGGTGGCGTGTCCCAGGATGCGCGGCCCGGCCACGCCGAGCGCGATACCGCCCAGCGACAGGCTGAACACCGCCGCGACCAGCCGGCGCTGCGGGCCCATCCGGCGGGCCAGGCGCAGCGCGGTCGGCCAGAAGTTCGCGGCCCGCACCGTCGGAGCCGCCACCGGCGCGGTCACAGGCCACCGACCCCGGCAGTCACCGACTGGGACTCGGCGAACTCGGCGTAAGTCGGGCAGTCGGCCAGCAGCTCGCGGTGGGTTCCACTGCCGACCACCCGGCCGTCGTCGAGGACGAGCACCTGGTCGGCCTGGGTGACGGTGGAGATCCGCTGCGCCACGATGATCACCGTCGCGTCGGCGGCCACCTCGCGCAGGGCGGCGCGCACCCGGGCGTCGGTGCGGGTGTCCAGGGCCGAGAACGCGTCGTCGAACAGATAGATCGAGGGCCGCCGGATCACCGCCCGGGCGATCGCGAGCCGTTGCCGCTGCCCGCCGGACAGGTTGATCCCGCCCTGGGCCACCGGCATCGCCAGCCCGTCCGGGTGGGCCGCCACGAAATCGTCGGCGGCGGCCACCCGCAGGGCCTCCCACATCTGCTCGTCGCTGACGGTGGCCCCCGCCGGGGCCCCGTAGCGCAGGTTGTCGGCGACGGTGCCGGAGAACAGGTAGCCGCGCTGCGGCACCAAGCCGATGCCCGACCACAGCTCCTCGGGGTCGCGGTCGCGCACGTCCACGCCGTCGATGAGCACCGCGCCGTCGGTCACGTCGCGCAGCCGGCAGATCAGCGACACCAGGGTGGACTTGCCGGATCCGGTGGAGCCGACCACCGCGGTGGTGGTGCCGGGCAGCGCGGTCAGGGACACGTCGGACAGCACCGAGCGGTCGGCGCCGGGGTAACGGAAGCCGACCCCGTCCAGGCGGACCTCGCCGGTCGGCGAGGACGGCGACACCGGCCGAGCCGGGGCGCTGATGGTGGGCTCGGTGGACAGCACCGCGGTGATCCGCTCGGCGCAGACCGCGGCGCGCGGCAGGATCGCGAGCACCATGGTGGCCATCAGCACGGCCATCAGGATCTGCATGAAATAGGACAGGAACGCGATCAGCGACCCGATCTGCATCTGACCGGCGTCGATGCGCAGCGCGCCGAACCAGATCAGTACGACGCTGGAGGCGTTGATGATCAGCGTGGTGGTCGGCAACATCAGTACCTGTAGGTTCCCGACGGTCAGCGAGGCGTCCGACAGGGCCGTGTTGGCCTGGGCGAACCGGTCCTTTTCGAAAGGCTCACGGGCGAACGCGCGGATCACCCGGATGCCGGTGAGCTGGTCGCGGAGTACTCGGTTGATGTTGTCGATCAGCATCTGCATGCGGCGGAACAGCGGCAGCATCCGCGACACGATCAGGTAGTTGGTCAGTGCCAACACCGGCACACTGACCGCCAGTAGCCAGGCCAGTCCTGCGTCCTGGTGCACCGCCATCAGCACCCCGCCGACGCACATGATGGGCGCGGTGACCAGCGTGCTGGCGCCCAGCTGCACCACCAGCTGGATCTGGCGGACGTCGTTGGTGGTGCGGGTCAACAGGGTTGGCGCCCCGAACCTCGTGGTTTCGCTTTCGGAGAACCGGATCACCTGGGCGAACACCGCCCGGCGCAGATCGCGTCCGAAGCCGGTCCCGGTGCGCGCGCCGAAGTAGACCGCGGCGATGGCGCACAGCATCTGCACGCCGGTGACGCCGAGCATCACCGCGCCGAGCCGAATGATGATCGCGGTGTCCCCGCGGACCACGCCGTCGTCGATGATCGTGGCATTGACGGTCGGCAGGTACAGCGAAGCCAGGGTGCTGATCAGTTGCAGTGCCATCACCGCCGCGACCGGCCGGCGGTAGGGCCGCAGGTAGCAGCGCAGCAGCGCCAGAAGCATGGGGTTACTGTCGCACATCCGTGCGGTCGCGGCGTTGCTGTGACGCTACGCGGCGACACAAACCGACTGGTCACCGCTGTGTCGTGGTTGACGGGCGGCGGTGCCGCTACAGTGCATCGTGTGCGGCGCAAACTGACGGTCCCGGCCCTGGCGGCCGCTGCTCTGATTCCGATGGTCGGCGGATGTTCTGACTCCGACTCGCCTGAAGCTGCGGGCGGCAGCCAGTCTGCGTCGCCGACGGCCGAGCAGAGCAATCATGGTCCGTCGTTCCCGCAGTGCGGTGGCATCAGTGACGAGACGATGGCCAACCTGACCCGGGTGTCCGGGTTGGTCAGCACCGCGCAGAACTCGGTGGGCTGCCAGTGGCTGCTGCGCGGCGGGATCATGGGCCCGCACTTCTCCTTCTCCTGGTATCGCGGCAGCCCCATCGGTCGCGAGCGCAAGACCGAAGAGGTGTCGCGGACATCCGTGGAGGACATCAACATCGACGGCCACAGCGGTTTCATCGCGATCGGCACCGCCCCGACGATGGGCGACAACCTGTGTGAGGTCGGCATCCAATTCAAAGATGACTTCATCGAGTGGTCGGTGAGCTTCGCTCAGAAGCCGTTCCCGGATCCGTGCGACGTCGCCAAAGAGCTGACCCGCCAGTCGATTGCGAACGCCAAATGAGCCGCCGGGTTCTGGCCAGTGCGGTCGCGGTGCTGGCAGTGTTGACCAGCTTGACGGGCTGCTCCCGTGAGGTGGGCGGCACCGCCGTCAAGGCCGGCGCGGGCGACACCAAGCGCAACAACAACTCCGAGCGGCAGTACCCGAACCTGCTCAAAGAGTGCGAGGTGCTGACCACCGACATCTTGGCCAAGACGGTGGGAGCAGACCCGCTCGACATCCAGAGCACCTTCGTCGGCGCCATCTGCCGCTGGCAGGCGGCCAACCCGGCCGGGCTGATCGACATCACCCGGTTCTGGTTCGAGCAGGGCAGCCTGGACAACGAACGCAAGGTCGCCGAGTTCTTGAAGTATCAGATCGAGAACAAGACCATCGTGGGCGTGCCCTCGATAGTGATGCGTCCGGCCGACCCGAATGGCTCCTGCGGGGTCGCCAGCGACGCCGCCGGGGTGGTCGGCTGGTGGGTCAACCCGCAGGCGCCCGGGATCGACGCGTGCGAGCAGGCGCTCAAATTGATGGAGCTGACGCTCGCGACGAACTCGTAGTCGCTCGGAGGCGGCGCCCCAATCCCAGGTGAAATAATTGTTTGGCTATCGAAATGACAATTTTCCGGCGGGGCGAAATTGATTAGTTTCCGTTTGAACCAATTGGCCCGGCCCGGAGGTTCTCTCTTCGGTCCATAGTGTCCTGCTGACCTGCGCCATCACGCAAAATTGTCTTTGCTGAGTGTCGTTCGTGTCGCTGCGAATCCAGGTGACTTGTCGGAACTGACACGCGTTATCCATTTCTGAGGCGCATCCTTCGATAGCATCGCGCGCCGTGGACGAGATGCATGAACTGCAAGCAATAGCTTGGCTTCCTGGGCTCAATGGAATCGAGCAACACTGCTGGCAACAGTTTCTGGCTTGCTCACTGAACGTCGTTGACGCGGTGAATGTTTGCCTCAAGAACGCACATGACCTCTCGATACGTGACGTCCTTCTGCTGGAGCTGCTGAGCAGGCCTCGGCGTCGGGAGCACCGGCTGTGTGTCTTGGCGGAGAAGCTGGGTGTCACGCAGGGGCAGTTGTCTACCCAGATCCGCCGGTTGGAAGGCCATGGCTGGATCACCCGCAGCCCGAGCCCAGGGGACCCGCGCGGCATTCTGCCCCGGATCACCAGTGCGGGGCATACCCGGCTGCACGCGGTGATGGAGACCTACGCGCAGGGCATCCGCGTGCACTACCTCAACCAGCTCAAGCACGAGCAAATGGTGAATCTGGTCGACAGTTGCCAGCGGATCAACGACTCGCTCAGCACGAATCGGGGTCGACAGGCGCTCAAAGCCGCCCGCTGAGGCGGGGATGGGCGCCGGTCGCCGTCTGTTGGGGAAAGCTATTGCGCCGCATGCCCGCCACCGGTTGCCAGCGCGCGCAATTCGGCAACCACCTGCTCTGCCGTCGGCGCGCTGTCGGGGTCGATCAGTGACTGGATCATCATGCCCAGCACCACTGCCAGGGCAACTGAGCCGCCCATCTCGGTACGCGCACGGTGTTGACCTTCGGCCAGGCGCGCGCGCAGTTCGTCATTGCGTTGGGCTTGCACGATCGCTTCCAGGTGCGAGGTCCACAGTGCCTTGTCGGTGGTGAAGGAGTCCAGCACCGCCTGCCATCGCTCCACGGCCGTGGCTGCCGGCTGCCCTTCGGGGGACATCCGGGCGTCGAGTTCGTCGAGTTCTTCGAACAGGGCCTGCACCAGCAGGCGTTCGCGGCTGCCGAAGTGATAGCCGATGGCGGCATGGCTGACACCGGCCGCCGCGGCGATGTCGCGCACCGTCGTATTGGCCCAGCCTCGTTCGACGAGGCAGCGCTTGGCGCCTTCCAGCAGATCCTCACGGTTGCCCATGAAGGCAGGTTAGCCAGGGCGGGAGCAGTTGCACAAATGGATTGACCATATGGATTGACCATTTGGACAAATCGGGAGTACGGTACTGACACCAATGGATCCCGTCGGGGGATCTGCCAGATCAGGAGGTGCCGGTTATGGCGCACGAAGTCCTCGAGCGCGTCGAGAAGATCGCCACCCAGCTGGCGGACACCGCCGAAGAGAGCGAACGCCTCGGCAAGCTTTCGCAGCAGTCGGTGGCACTGATTCGCGAAGCCGGCGTGATGCGGATGCTGCAGCCGACGGACTTCGGTGGTTACGCCGCCCACCCGCGCGACTTCGCCGAGGCGGTCATGGCGGTGGCCAAGCACTGCGGCTCCACCGGTTGGGTGTGCGGTGTCGGGGGAGTGCACCCCTGGGAGATGGCGCTGATGGACCGCCGGCTGCAAGCCGAGATCTGGGCCGAAGATCCCGATACCTGGATCGCGTCCCCGTATGCCGCACAAGGTATCGCGACCCCGGTCGAGGGTGGTTATCGGTTGACCGGGCGGTGGAACTTCTCCTCGGGCACCGACCACTGCGACTGGATCTTCCTCGGTGCGCGCGTCGCGGAGACCATGCCGCCCAAGGTCTTACACGTCGTGTTGCCGCGCGCCGACTACACCATCGTCGAGGACTCCTGGGACGTCATCGGCCTGTCGGGCACCGGCAGCAAGGACATCATCGTCGACGGCGCCTTCATCCCGGACTACCGCACCATCGACTTCGAGCACGTCGCCTCCGGTGCGAGCGCCGCCGAGGCCGCCGGGCGAGATGAGACGGTCTACAAACTGCCGTTCTGGGCGATGTTCCCGCTCGGGATCACCGCCGCGCTCATCGGAATCACCGAGGGCGCATTGGCGGCGCATCTGGACTATCAGCGCGACCGGGTGGCCGCCACCGGCACCAAGATCAAGGACGACCCCTATGTGCTCTACGCGATCTCCGAAGCCGCCGCGGAGATCGCCGCCTCACGCGTGCAGTTGCTCGACGGCATCAGCAGGATGTACGACCTCGCCGACGCCGGTGAGGAGATCAGCTTCGAAGACCGATCACTGGTGCGGCGCAACCAGATTCGCTGCGCCTGGCGGGCCGTTGCTGCCGCCGACGCGATCTTCGCCCGCTCCGGGGGCAATGCCGCGCGCCGGAACAACCCACTGCAGCGGTTCTGGCGCGACGCCCACGTCGGGCTGGGCCACGCCATCCAGACGCCGGGGACCATCTATCACTCCAGTGCCCTGACGGCCATGGGGGTGGAACCGGCGCCCGCGTTGCGGGCGATGATCTGAGGAGTGCTCCGGTAGCGCTGATATTGCACTGAGGGTCGTGGTTCTTGGGAAACCCACGACCCTCACGGCAATCCGAACTCACTCGGCTTGCGCCGCCGGCAGGGGCATCGCCTGATTGGTCCGCCTAGCCTGCGGGCTCGTCGGGGGGATTGGGGTGTAAGCGCCTTCGGGGAAGATTCGCGAGTGCTGCGGTGTCGGGGCGGCACATGAGGCGTTTATAGCTAACTTTCGAGATGCAAAACTATAATAATGATGGTTTTGGTATCAGTTACGTGAGAAGGGTTCGCTATGGGCTGGCCTGCGCATCAAGTCGAGCAGCGTGAGTGGGCGCCTCGCACGCGACAGGGTAACCGTGACGATCGCATGCTCAAGCAGATCGAAGTGGCGCTACCTCCAATGATCGGTGACCTGGACTATGACCCGGTGGGTGCAGCGGCGCGCGCGCATGAGGCCGCCCTTGTTGCCGTCGCTCGCCTGGAAGCCGGATTCGGCCAGCATCTTGCACCCTTAGCGGATTTCTTGCTCCGGAGCGAGTCCGTGGCGTCATCCAAGATCGAGCACATCGACGCTGGATGGCGTGCGTTCGGTAAGGCCTTCGTAGGCGGAAATGCCGGCGCGGAGGCAGAATCCCAACTCGCTGCCGTTCGGGCGTTGATGCAACTTGTTGACGCGGCCGACGCCGGTCCTCTTACTCTCGAAGCGGTCCTGGAAACCCATCGACTACTGATGGCACCCGACCCCTACGCCGACAGCCCCGGGCAGCTGCGCAACGTCCAGAACTGGATCGGTGGCAGCGACCACACACCGATCGGGGCGCTCTATGTACCACCACCGCACGAGTTAGTGCTTTCTCTCGTAGAGGACCTGCTGATATTCGCCAACCGCACAGATCTGCCGATCGTTGCGCAGGCCGCTATCGCCCACGCCCAGTTCGAATCGATCCACCCTTTTACCGACGGCAACGGTCGCATCGGACGTGCGCTGATCAGTGCCATCCTCCGCAGGCGGGGGCTCACCCAACGAGTCACGGTGCCGCTGGCCTCGGTCATGCTGGCCAATACCGACGACTATTTCGGGCGGCTCACCAACTACCGCCACGGTAACGCCGATCAATTTGTCGGCTACCTCGCCGAAGCCACCGTACATGCGAGCAGCGCTGCGGAAGAATCTGCAGTTCGCCTCGCCGAACTGCCCAACCACTGGCGGTCAGTGGCGCGCCCACGGTCCGGCTCTGCGGACGAGACTCTACTCGAGAGCCTCTTGGACGTTCCGATCTTCAATGCCGATACCGCCCAACAGATCACGGGAACGACAGATGCCAGCACATACCGGGCTCTCGGACGGCTGACGGAGGCGGGCATCCTTGAAATATTGTCTACTGGCGCGCGCAATCGCGTCTGGGCTGCCGCCGACGTGTTGACCGAGCTTGATGCACTCAGTGACGCGATCGGCCGGCGAGTTCGCCCCGGATAGTGGCTTCCGATCGACCATTCCTTCGGCGATTGCCACACTTACTACGTTTACTACGTATAGCGAACAGTACGTTGTAAGCGTAGTATCGGAGCGAAGTCGCGCCCGGCGACGTGAAGGTCGCAGCAGCGGGTGTTTCGGGCAGTGAGCATGTGGAGGAGGCGGTGGTGGAGCCTATTTCCCGCATGGCCGACGCCGGCGGCGGGCTGCACAGACACACGCACCGACAGTGGCGCATCGTGTTTGGCCCTGTCTCTTATACACATC